>JAJBTP010000622.1 GCA_020860805.1 Tannerellaceae bacterium
CAGTAGTGGGTAGTGAACAATCAGTAGCCAAGGCCGGCGAATTATTAGGAAACTCGCTACAGCGACTGGATCATCCGAACCTGATTACTATTTTTGTCGGGATTACTTTAGGGATTCTTTTAGGAAGTATTCCTATTTCTTTCCCGGGTATTCCACAACCTGTAAAATTAGGTTTGGCAGGAGGGCCTTTGATTGTAGCTATCCTGATAAGCCGTTTCGGTTATCGCTATAAATTGGTAACCTATACGACTCAAAGTGCCAATCTTATGTTACGTGAGATAGGAATTACTTTATTCCTGGCCTGTGTCGGATTAAGTGCCGGTGATGGTTTTGTGGATACGATTGTTAATAAAGAGGAGGATATGCCTGGATTGGATATGGGTTTATTATTACCATTCTCCCCCTATTAACCGTAGGATTTATCGGACGGTATTTTTATAAACTTAATTACTTTACCCTGATGGGATTAATTGCGGGTAGTACAACTGACCCACCGGCATTGGCTTACTCCAATACAACCGCCGGTAACAATGCTCCCTCAGTAGGATATGCTACGGTTTACCCACTTACCATGTTTCTACGGGTTCTTTCCGCACAGTTACTGATTTTATTCTTTTACGCATAAGTAAAAGTAATCAGGGTAGTAATAGGGGCGAGGATAATTTTTAGAAGCAATGGTGGGTTTTACGGTTATAGTAGCCGGATAAGTTTTCTGTATATCTTTTTCATAAAATGTATCCCAGTCAAATTCCTGCCCGGTGATCTGCATAAGCCGGCGCACGATTGCTTCACGTGAAGGTGCATTAAAGTAAGGAATATTATCTGCCATACAACTATACTTCTCGGCAGCCCAGATACCTTTACCATACAGAAAAGCTCCTTCATAAAAACCAACCTGATTTTTATAATCAGCATGATTCATAAAATGTTGCCAATGCGTCTGTGAACGATTATTTGTAAAAGAAATATTTGCTGCAAAGCTCCAGATATCATCTCCCCGGAAGTCTTCGACAGCCTCCCTTCTTTTATCCGGTAAAGTCAGTGTAGGAAAATCAATATATTCATCTACCAATCTCCCGAAACCATGTCCGGCTGCCTCATGATAAACGACTTCATAGAAAGTATCACGTCCTATAGGACACATAGAAATTGAACGTCCGGTAGGGGAAACAGCAGTTGTTCCGGCATATACATCCAGGTTGATTATTAGTAAAATGGTCGTATTATCCAATTCTTCTTCATCAAAACCTAATTTATCCTTTACATAGGCAAAGACTTTATCCGTATCACAATCAATATCTGTCTTGTTTGCCCCTACAAAATTTGAACTAAAAGCCGTATTTTTAGTCTGTGCCTGGATATCATAATCGGTAAAATCATAGGTCACTGTGGCACCACTTTCCTGAGAATAAGTGACAATTTTATAGACATCAAAATACTCTTTATAGGAATTTAAAGGCTCTAAAGAAAAGAAAGATTCAATAGCCAGGTCAGACATCATATCATATATATTTCCTTTTCCAAAATCATCGCGAATAAATCCATCTCCCAGAATAACCAACTTAGGAGTCTTTTCATAAGGGACTGTTGCCCGCCGGATGGTAAAAACAGTATGGTCATCGTACACAATATTGGTACCTGTGCGGAATTGCCGGATTTCACTGTACGTTTCACCCCAGAAATCATCAGCAGCTAATACACGCCAGTAATATAGTGTATTTTCATCCAGTCTTTTTCTGGAAACAGCATATTCTGTTTCTGTAATACGTCCTGAAATATCCTCCCAATCGGATAAGGCTGCATATCTGTTTTTCGAAATCAATACATGATAATAGATAGGGTCTCCATCTTCGTCTATCGATTCGTTCCACTGGAAGAAAGGATAAATACCGTTTTCTATAGAACTATCTTCCGGTGAAACTAATTCTGGAGCAGTAGGAGCAATATTCTCTATTTCCTGATGAATTGTAATAAAAAAAGAGTGACCATTACAACTAATTTCGATAGTCGCATCCCGACGTGGAACTCTTTCCTCATACGGAGTAGAGGTTAATAGCAGCACTGCATCTCCGGTTCCTTCCAACGGATCAACTTCACACCATTCAGCATTTTCATGAATATTGATTTTCCACTCATAGTTTGTAAATAAGGCAACTTCCTGTGGAGTGCCTTCCCTATCAAACATCAGTTCTGTCTGGCCTAATGTGAGATAGGTGCCTTGCTGGCTCACATATACCGTATCAACATTCCTTCCCGCAAAAACCAGGAAAGAGGCATTTCGATCCGTATCGCCCGGGTTACTGGCTGTCGTCACCGTAAACGTAGAACTTCCGGCACCGGTAGTAGGAACAAACGAGATCCACTCGGTTGCACTACTTATATACCACTCCGTATTTGTTACCAGTTCTATTTCCTCGGTTCCACCTTCAGCCGCAAAAGTTACCTCATGAACAGACAAAGACAGATGGGTTTCTTCTTCATCCTTACAGGATGACAAAAGAGTAACAAACAGGTATATGAAAATAAAAATCAGAGAATTACGCATGGCCAACACCTTCCTATAGGTTAACTAATTAATTCGTTTTTCCAAAAATAGGTAATTTATAACAAAAACAGGCAAAACAGAGAATCTTTTCCTTCTCTGTTTTGCCTGTTTATAAAGTAACTTTTTAAGTTTTATCCTTTCAAATTCTCATGCATAGCTGCAGCCGCTTTACGACCGTCGCCCATAGCCAGAATCACAGTGGCACCACCACGTACAATATCACCTCCGGCATATACGTCCTGAAGGTCAGAGCGCATACTGGCTTCTTCCACAATAATAGTGCCCCATTTACTTACCTGTAAACCGGGGAATGAACTTGGTATTAAGGGATTGGGTGAAACACCTACACTTACAATCACCAAATCAACATCTACTGTTTCAATCGCCCCTTCTACAGGTACCGGACGCCGGCGTCCGGATGCATCCGGTTCACCCAGTTCCATTTTCTGTAAACGCATCTGTTTAACACGCCCCCGCTCGTCACCCAGATATTCGATAGGATTATGAAGAGCAAGAAATTCAACCCCCTCTTCTTTTGCATGTTTTACTTCTTCCAGACGAGCCGGCATCTCTTCTTCACTACGACGGTATACAATCATTGCTCTGTCAGCACCTAAACGACGGGCTGTACGTACAGAGTCCATAGCTGTATTACCCCCTCCGATTACGGCTACATTCTTACCGAACAATACGGGTGTATCGCTTTCAGGATTAGCGGCATCCATCAGGTTTACGCGGGTCAGATATTCGTTGGATGACATAACTCCTACCAGGTTTTCACCCGGAATATTCATAAAGTTAGGTAATCCGGCTCCACTGGCTACGAAAATACCTTTGAAACCCTCTTCCTGTAAATGTTCATAACTGATAGTTTTACCAACAATACAGTTCCTGATAAACTGTACGCCCATTTTACGAAGATTTTCAATCTCTACATCTACAATACTATTGGGTAAACGAAATTCAGGAATACCATATTTCAACACCCCACCGATTTCGTGTAAGGCTTCAAACACCGTAACATCATATCCCATTTTTGCCATATCTCCGGCAAAAGCAAGACCTGCAGGGCCTGAACCCACTACAGCTATTTTAATTCCGTTCTTTTCAGCTATTTCCGGCACTGAAATTTGTCCGCTTTCACGTTCATAATCAGCTGCAAAACGTTCCAGGTAACCGATAGCAACCGGCTCCTTTTTCATCTTCTGAATATAAATACACTTGCATTCGCACTGTTTTTCCTGAGGACACACACGTCCGCAAACAGCCGGTAAAGCACTTGTTTCCTTTAACGTTTTAGCGGCTTCCTTAAATTCACCTTTTTCGATATATTTGATGAAGGTAGGAATATGGATACCGACCGGGCAACCTGTCATACAAGTCGGATTAGGACAATCCAGACAACGCTGCGCTTCCAGCACAGCCTGTTCCACTGTCAACCCCAGGTTTACTTCCTCATTATTGCGGCTTCTGTATTCCGCATCCAGTTCATTCATATGGACGCGTGGAATATCCGCACGCTCTTTATTTTTTTTACTTTTCCGTAATTCTTCCCTCCAGGCTTCCGAACGGCGAAAAGCAATTAATTCTTCTGTTGTCATGTTCTTCCAATAAGTGATTTTACTTCTTTTCTACATCTTTATAAGCACTCAGACGCATAAGCATCTCGTCGAAGTCAACCTGATGAGCATCAAATTCCGGCCCGTCCACACACACGAATTTGGTTTTTCCTCCAACCGTAATCCGGCAGGCACCACACATTCCGGTTCCGTCTACCATGATAGTATTCAGGGATGCCACGGTAGGTACATTATATTTCTGAGTAAGCGCAGAAACGAATTTCATCATGACAGCAGGCCCGATAGTAATACACATATCTACCTGTTCACGGTTAATGACTTCTTCAACACCATGGGTAACCAATCCTTGTTTTCCATATGAGCCGTCATCTGTCATTACAATCACCTCATCCGAATTAGCCCGCATCTGGTCTTCCAGAATGACTAAATCTTTGGTACGCGCTGCCAAAACAACAATAACCCGGTTGCCAGCCTTATGAAAAGCTTCTACGATGGGCAAAAGAGGAGCTACGCCTACACCACCTCCGGCACATACGACAGTTCCTACCTTTTCTATATGAGTAGCTTGTCCCAGCGGGCCTACCAGGTCGGTAATTTCGTCACCCACACTTAAATCACAGATTTTTTTTGAAGATCCTCCTACTGCCTGGATAACCAGTGTTATAGTTCCTTTTTCAATATCAGCACCCGCAATAGTTAAGGGTATACGTTCTCCTTTTTCCCCCACTTTTACAATTACAAAGTGGCCGGCTTTACGGGAACGGGCTATTAAGGACGCCTCCACTTCTAATTTTACAACATTAGCGGAGAAATGTTCTTTACTGACAATTTTATTCATGAAAGTCGTTCCTGTTGAAAGTTTGTTTTGCTATATCGCGGCAAAAGTACATCAAAAAAGTGAATTTTTAAATATTTTGCTCATTAAAAAGAGATTATTCAAACAAACCTTCATCCCGGATAAGCATTAAAATAGCCGAATGAGGAACAATCATATAGGTTTCTTCATTAAAATTGATTTCATAAGCTGCATTTTGAAGATAAACAGCCAAATCACCTTCATGCGCCTGTAAAGGCAAATAATGTACCTCTTCTTCTTTTGATTTTTTCCAGACCTCTGTTTCTTCCATAGCCAATGGCAAAGGATATCCCGGACCCGTTTTTACAATATAACCACTCTGAATCTTTTCACCCTGTTGTACTGTAGGCGGTAGATATAACCCGGACTTAGTCTGAGCCTGGGGATTCTTGGGTTTGATAAGCACTTTATCTCCTACCATCAGGAACTTTGCCAGGTCTTTTTGTTCTATTGATAATTGCATAGTATGATTAGATTATTCTGTTTTCCGCCACAAAGGTAAAATTGAATTGACAATTAACAATGCACAGTTGACAAATAGAAACACTATTTAAAGGTCAATTGTACATCATCAATTGTCAATTCTTTAATACGATCTGCCTTTGAAAACGTTAGACTCATCCTCCGGATATAATAAGCCGGTAAAAGTAATCCGGTTACTATTGAAATTAGGAGTAACAGTGGCAGTACAACGATTGGTTCCTTTAAACATCTGCAAGGTCACATTCGCTGAAACCGCAGCACCCTGAACCATCATTGAATAAGTAATATTTCCTTTATTATCTGTAGACATCTTTATATTAGATGCTTTTCCATCTACTGTAATACCACCGATTCCGTTTGGTCCTGCATAACGGCTACTAAATGCTAATTGTATCGTTGCATTATCACCATGCACAGAAACAAAATTAGTGTTAGGAGTTACATATACAAACTGCCCTCTACGAAAATCAATACGGTCTGCTTCCAACACAAATTCTTTTGCCAGCAAGGCCTGTTCAGCCTGTAAAAAATAAATACTATCCTGTTCAGCTTCAGCCGCCTTTCTGGCCAGCCGGTCAGGTGAAGAGGTAGAGCAGGAAGTGCCTGCTGCCACTATTATAAATAATAAAACTATTAATCTGTACATATCCATCTTTTTTATATTCAATCCATAAACTTGTTAGATATAGACAAATATAGAATGATTTGGTTCAACGGAATGCATTGTTTTTCATGTTTTTAACGTGTCTGGCAAGAAATATCCAGGCAAAAGAAGCCGCCATAATATCCGATAAGGGACTGGCATACCATATCCCATCCAATCCTAAAAAGGGTGGGAGCAAAATAACAGCAGGTAAAAGAAACAATACCTGCCGGCTTAAACTCAGGAATATAGATTTCCACGCCATTCCTATACTCTGGAAAAACTGACTGATTACAATCTGGCTCCCTACTACTAAAAAAGCACTCAAACAAAGCTTCAGACCATTCGCGGATATTTCTATTAAATCCGGGTCTACCGTAAAAGCCACCACAATCAGGGTAGGAAACAGCTGACTTACCACCCATCCCAATCCGGTAACACAAGTAGCCGTAATCACCACCAGTTTCAACGTTTGCAAAACCCGTTTCTGATTGCCGGCTCCATAATTATACCCCACTATCGGTTGCATTCCCTGGGCTATTCCCACAATTAACATGATATTCAGCAGAGCTACACTATTAATAATACCATTTGCTCCAATCGCCAAATCACCCCCATAGAGTTTAAGAGAGTAATTTAAAAAAACACTCACCAGGCTTGCGGCCATTTGCATAGAAAAAGGAGAGATACCAATAGTAACAATCCCTGCAATAGCTTCCCTCTGCAAACGGAAACATTTTTTTGTAAAATGCAACAGACTTTTTTTATCTATAAAATGAGACAAGACATAGCCGGCACTTACGCCCATCGAAATGATAGTTGCAATGGCTGCTCCCTGAATACCCATATCCAACACTAAGATAAAAAGAGCATCCAGCAGTATATTTAAAACAGCACCAATAATCATCGTAAACATAGCTTTACGAGGATATCCGGAAGCTCTCATCATGGCATTAAACCCAAAACTCAAACTGGCAAAAAGATTTCCGGGAACCGTGATATAAAGATAATCCGCAGCATAGGGAATAGTCCTTTCACTCCCTCCAAACAAAACCAAAAGTTCTTCCATAAAAAGCATGCAGGGAAGGATCGTGAGTGTAGAGAGAATAAGTATAAGAACGAAGGCATTCCCCAGAATACGTTCAGCCTTATGAGTTTCTTTACGTCCCAGATAAATAGAAATCCGGGCGGCTGCTCCTGCTCCTACCAACATACCAAATGCCTGCAGGAAAAGAAAAATAGGGAAAGTCAATGTCAGCCCGGAGATAGCATAGGGTCCTACGCCCTGCCCGATAAAAATACGGTCAACAATATTATACAATGAATTGATAAGAGTTCCTATAACTGCCGGAATTGCATACTGCAAAAGCAAGCGCCCTGTCTTCTCGTGTTCCAGCTTGTGGGTTATTTCATTATTCATTTGCCGGACTGTATTTGTTGGACTTTTTCAATCAGTTCTGCAACCGAACAAACGGTCAGTTCCAAGCCTCCCACCGGCTGTAAAATTATTTTTTTAGGACTAACACAGGATATATTTAAATAAGAGGCATTCACAGGAGAAGGTAAATAACCATTCTTCAACATGGCATTTCCGACCCAGTAAGCTGTTTGAAAATCCCCTTCAATACCAACAGGACGAGCGGGAGCAACGGCACTTAACCTTCCGGTAGAAGAGTCAAAAACAATTCCTTCTTTATTAAAAAACGAGCCAAAACAGCCGTCCATAATTAAATCTTCAGGTGTTCCGACTGCAAGTTTTCTGTTTTTTTCTAACAACCACAACCGGTCACCCATCTGAATGGCTGCATCCATATCGTGCGTGGATAACAATATACTTTTTTGTTCTTCCCGGGCCAGGCGGCGTAGCAACGCCATTGTTTCTATCCGGCTTGTTACATCCAGAAAAGCAGTAGGCTCATCTAATAATATAACCGGACATTCCTGAGCCAGTGTCTTGGCTATCATTGCCTTTTGTCGTTCACCGTCACTTAATTCAGCAACAAACTGACCTGCTTTGTGCGAGATTCCCACCCCTTCCATAGAGGATTCTATAATCTCTCTGTCGCGTTTTTTCAACTGGCCGAAAAAGCCGGTATACGGATGCCGTCCCAGCGAAACCAACTCATACACAGTAATTCCCCCTGCATTTGTTTTCTCAGTTAAAACAACACCGATAGTTAATGCCAGTTCTGAACGGGAATACCCATCAAAAGACTTTCCCTGAAGATAAATAGTTCCTTTTAGAGCAGGCTGGAAACCGCCTAAAGTCCGGAGAAGGGTAGATTTACCGGCTCCATTCAATCCTAAAAGACAGGTTACCTCTCCGGCATATAAAGAGAGATTTAACCCTGCATGGATTAGTTTGTTTTTTCCTCTTTTCAGCGGATAGCCGATAGATAAATCTGTTGTTTCAATAGTAATTTTCCGGTTCATTTTCCTACTAATTAAAATACTGAATATTTTTCCGGTTTATAATTACATAAATTACAACAGGCGCACCAATTAAAGGGGTCACCGCATTTAATGGCAACAATATATTTTTTCCGGGAAGTACCATCAACAAATTACATAGCATGGCCACACAACCACCCGTCAGGAGCGTGACCGGTAAAAGTAGCTTATGATTAGAGGACCCTAATAAAAGACGGGCGATATGGGGAACCGCCAAGCCAATAAAAGAGATAGGGCCACAAAATGCAGCAGTAGTAGCCGTCAATAATCCGGTACACATCAGGATAAATGCACGGGTTCTTTTTACTTTAATACCCAGATTAGCAGCATACATTTCACCCAATAATAAAGCATTCAACGGCTTTATCAACAAAACAGAAAAGAATAATCCGGTAAGGGTACAGAGTGAATAAAAGGGTAACATGTTCAAAGATACCCCGGAAAAATTCCCCAGCCCCCACATCACAAAAGAATGAACCTTATCTGCTGAAGCATAAAAATTGAGAATAGAGATTACTGAAGAGGCCACATACCCAATCATGATACCTATGATTAACAGCATCACATTGTTTTTAACTTTAGCTGAAAAGTAAAGAATTAATCCAAGAACAGAACAGGCACCTAAAAAAGCAGCCAGAATAATAGCCGGATAGCCATTCACAGGTAAATCACCTAACTGTGACAGAGTACCACCCAACCACAACATAACTGCAGCAACTCCCAAATTAGCCCCATCACTTATCCCCAGGATGGAAGGACCTGCCAAAGGATTACGAAAAAGAGTCTGTAGTAATAAGCCGCTAACAGCCAGAGAAGCACCTGCTAATAAAGCCGTCAGCGCCTGTGGTAAACGGGATTGTAAAACAATCGCCTGCCACGAAACCCGTTCCGGTGTATTTCCTATTAATATATTAAAAACACTTTCCACCGGAATAGATACAGAGCCATATACCAGATTTGCCAGAAACAGAAAGATAATTGAAAAAGCCAGTAATAGATATATCCGGATGCTTTGTTTATTCATATCACAAAGATATGAGATTTTCTGCTATTTATCCTCTATTTTCATTTATCCAGTAAATTCAGAAC
>JAJBTP010000504.1 GCA_020860805.1 Tannerellaceae bacterium
GTAAAACGAAATAAAATATTCTATGGTTCAAAACGTTTTACCGGATTAACCCTTTTACTTTCAACTCATCAACAATGGACTTGGAAAAACTTTCCGCCAGTCCTTCTACATTCGTAGGATCATAGGTTTGAGTCTGTGCTGAGTAGACTAATTCATCATCATCATTTACCGTATAAATATCGGCTTCGAGGATATATTTAGTAGTAGAAGAGAAGTATCCCGGTGAGTATACATTTCCATATACAGTCCAGTACCTTCTGTAATAACGGCGGTAACCAGGATAATAAGAAGGGTAATAGGAAGGATAATAAGACCCTGGAGCATATTTGGTCTCTTTCTCTTTATCTAACAGGGAAACAATCATAACAGATGTATAATCGGAACCGCTTAATTTATCCGTAATCTCTTCTTCTGTGAGCCCGTCAAACCGTTTGGGACCAAACAGGTCAAATGCAGAAGAAGCGTTTATACCGTTACTTTTTAACTGATCGGTCATGGCTCTTTCTGTTTTATTTTGTACTTCCCGGTCGGTAATGACAGCTAAAACAAGAATTTTATCCATAGTGTTGGCTGGTGGATTGATTGCACTCCATGACGAAACTACTTTGGTGCTGTTACATGCTGAAAATAAAATCAACAAACAGCTTATACTGGCAAATATTATTTTTTTCATTTTTCTTACACTTTACTTTATATCTACTATGTCTTTTACAACATTTCTTCTATTATATTGTTTCAAATGGCTGGCTGATAGTAGCTTTTTCTGCCAAAAAACAAATAAATAGCTGTGTCTGTTATATGCGGGAGCGGGTATGTAACACACAATTTTAGGCCATATGTTCAGGAAAAAACTAAGAGCTTATTTAAATAAAGATATAAAGAAGGCACCTTTTCGTAGTGAATTATTCAATATAGACCAATTAGGAGAATATGCTAAAATTCTGGCTGGAGAGCAGCAGGTGGGATATGGTCCGGGAAGTAACTACTTGCGGGAGAGGTTGGACGAGAATGAATCCAGATTACAGAACTATAACAATGAAGTATTATCTGCAAAGAAAACGCATTATATCAGTCCAGCTACTGAATGGTTGATTGATAACTTTTATCTGGTAGAAGAGCATATATAGTTAGCCCGTCATCATTTTCCTAAGAGTTACAGTAAAGAACTACCCTCTTTTCAACAAGGTATTTATAAAGGATTACCCCGTATTTATGGTATTGCCGTAGAATATATATTACATGTGGATGCACAGGTAGATGAAGAATCTTTGCGTGCCTTCTTTGAGGCCTATCAGGAAGTTGCAGTACTGAAATTAGGCGAATTATGGGCGGTTCCTATTATGTTACGATTGATATTGATTGAAAACCTGCGGCGTATCGTTGCCCGTTTGCAACAGGACCAGAAAGATCGCGACCTCGCCAACGAATGGATGGATAAAGCGGAAAAAAGCAGTCAGGAAAAAACTTCTTCGCTGGTAAGTATTGTTTCGGATATGGCTAATTCTGATATCCCTCTTAGCAGTGCTTTTGTCTCTGAATTTTCCAAACGCCTATCATCCCGGAATCCCTCTTTAGGAATTGTAAGGAACTGGTTTGAACAAAAACTACGGGATGAAGGCTTTACCTCTGAAGAGTTAATTCATACTGAAAACCATAATCAGGCGGCAGATCAGGTATCGGTAAGTAACAGCATCAAAAGTCTGCGCTTTATAAACTCAACCGACTGGAGAGATTTTGTAGAAGATATCAGTGTGGTTGAAGCTGTTTTACGTACAGATCCTGCCGGTATATACGAACAGATGGATTTTACTTCCCGTGACCATTACCGGCATGTGATAGAAGGATTAGGTGAACAATCTTCCTATGCAGAAAAAGAAATTGCTCAGGAAGCTATCCGCCTGGCGAAAGACGCTTCACAGAACAACGCAAAAAGCAGGGTAGAGCATGTCGGTTATTATCTGGTAGATGATGGATTAAAAGATTTGAAAGAAACAATCAAAGCAAAGACATCTTTTGGTGCCCGGATTCGTACTCTGTTGGGAACCTATCCGTTAACCTTTTATGCAGGTTCGGTTCTCTTGCTCGCTTTTTTATTTACCTGGCTCTTTTCTGCTTATATGTATTCAACGGAATTACGTTTAAATACAGGTGTACTGGTGTTGTTGGATGTTTTTTTCTTCCTTTTTATCAGCCAGCTATCCCTGGTGTTGGTAAACTATGTTACAACACTTCTTGTCAGTCCTGATTTTCTGCCCCGTCTGGACTTTTCGGAAGGTATTCCTGAAGAGTATAGTACAGTTGTTACTATTCCTGCCATGATAGCCTCCGAAGAGGGAGTTGATAAACTGTTGTCAGATCTCGAACTTCATTATTTGTCTAATACGGATACTCATCTGAAGTTTGCTTTATTAACCGACTTTACAGATGCTGATACAGAAACAGTTACCGGAGATACAACCGTTTTAGACTATATTCATGCCGGAATTCAGAGACTGAATCAAACATATAATCAGGGTAGTTCTATTCCTTTTTATCTTTTTCATCGTCCCCGTTTATGGAATCCGGAGGAAAAGAAATGGATGGCATATGGACGTAAAAGGGGGGAAGTTGATGGCTTTTAATGCATTTCTGACGACTGGAGCCACCGATTCTTTTCTGATTACGGAGGGAGATTTAGCAGTATTAAAAGGTGTTAAATATGTAGTAACGCTGGATACAGATACGCAATTACCACCCTGTAGTATTCATAAGTTGGTAGGTACGATGGCGCATATTCTGAATCGGCCGGTTATTGATCCGGGCCGGCAGGTAGTGGTGGAAGGATATGGTATTTTGCAACCCCGGGTAGCTATCAATCTGCGAAGTAGCCTTTCTTCCCGGTTTGCCCGGTTGTTTACTGATGAGGTGGGAATTGACCCGTATACCCGTGCGGTTTCAAATGTATATCAGGATATTTTTCATGAAGGTTCTTTTGTGGGAAAAGGAATTTATGATGTTGAAGTATTTGAAAAAGTGCTGGCAAAACGTTTTCCTGAAAACCGGATACTTAGTCATGACCTGCTGGAATCTACCTATGTCCGTTCCGGACTTTTGGGAGATGTTGAATTGTATGAATCCTATCCGGCTTCCTATGCCGTAGATGCTAAAAGAAGGCATCGCTGGATGCGGGGCGACTGGCAGATTATGCAGTGGCTTTTCCCGCGTGTACCTTTGTTATCCGGAAGAGCTTCGAATCCTTTGTCTGGTGTCAGCAAATGGAAAATTGCAGATAACCTGCGCTGTTCGCTGGTTTCACCTGTCGCATTACTTTTTCTGTTTACTTTTCTGGTGTGGCAACCAGCCTATGCCTGGATACCGTTGATGGTTATTCTGATAGCTGTTTTCTTTCCTTTTATAGTAACCTTACCGGCTCTTTTATTCCGGAAATCTAAAGAGGAAAGTTGGTTACTACATTTACAGGAAGTGGCTAAAAAGTCATTTCATCAGTTGAAACAACTATTATTTACTATTCTTGTCTTTCCGCATGATGCCTGGCTGTGTACGGATGCGATTGTTCGTTCACTCTGGCGCCTGTGTGTTTCTCACCGGCATTTATTACAATGGCAGACTGCAGAAGATGCCGGACGTACGACACGTAATACCGTATCGGGCTTTTACTCATCTATGTGGTTTTCTCCGGTGTGGGGCTTGCTTTGTTTGTTTCTTGCAAGAAATTATCCGGAAGCTTTTACCTGTATGTTGCCGTTTGCCTTACTTTGGATAGGTGCACCTTTGGTTGCCTGGTATACCAGTCTGCCGATTCATCATCATGCAGTGGAATTATCCGGCGAACAACATATCTATTTACACAAGATAGCCCGTAAAACCTGGCATTTTTTTGAAACATTTGTCAACGAACAGGAAAGTTGGTTACCCCCCGGATAATTTTCAGGAGGTACCGGAGTCTGTGGTTGCTTCCCGCACTTCTCCAACTAATATAGGATTATCCCTGCTGGCGAATCTGGCAGCTGTGGATTTAGGTTATTTATCTGTAAAAGGTTTGATAGAACGTACCGGAAAAACCTTTTTGACACTGAATAAAATGAAGAAGTACAGGGGACACTGGTATAACTGGTATGATACCCGTACATTAGAGCCACTCTATCCTTTATATATTTCCACGGTGGATAGTGGAAATCTGGCTGGTCATCTTTTAACCCTGAGCCAGGGGATACAGGAGTTGGGATGCCGGACGGTTTATTCAGCGGCTATGATGGATGGATTTCTGGATACGGTACGGATTATGCGTGATGTTGTTCCCGGTGATAATGGGGTGAAAGAACTGGAAAAGATACTGTCGGCTTCTCCGAAACCGGAAACCTGTTATGATGCTTTTCTTTTTATAAAGAATTTCCGGGAAAAAGTAAGAGTATTTATTCAGACTATTTTGCCTGATGATAAACTACTGTTAAAATGGGGGAATACATTACTGCAAAATTGTGAAGACTACCTCGAGGATATCCGTTCGCTTTTCCCCTGGATTGAGAAAGAGTATGTCTCTTTTCTGCATCGTTTGGAACAGGACAAAGGAGAAATGGCGGGTGTTACGGAATTAACAGAGGCTACTCCTTCCCTTGAAACAATCGTGGAGTACGAGCAAAAAATTTGTTTTTCTCTGGAACAACTGATTCAAAGGCTGGAAACAGGCGGAGAAGAAAATTCCGGAGAGAAACTTACTTATTATAAAAGCTGGCTGGCAGATTTCCGGCAAATGGTACAGGCCGCTAAGGAACGAATAAATATATTACATGTACTATCAGCAGAAGCCGGGCAACTGGCGGATATGGATTTCCGTTTTCTTTATGATGAGAAGAAATCCCTTTTCTCTATCGGATATAATGTGATGGAACAACGCTATGATGCATCTTCGTATGACATGCTTGCCTCGGAAGCCCGGTTGTGTAGTTATCTGGCCATAGCCCGGGGAGAAGTTCCTGTAGAACATTGGTTTCGTTAGGCCGTTTGGTTATTCTTTTAAAAGGCAAACCGGTCTTACTTTCCTGGAGTGGTTCTATGTTTGAATATCTGATGCCGCTATTAGTTATGCCTGACTTTGAAGAAACGTTGTTACACTCCACTTATCAGGGAGTAGTCCGGGAACAGATTGAATACGGTAAAAGGTATCAGGTACCCTGGGGTGTCTCCGAATCCGGCTATAATCGTCCGGATCCACAGTTCAATTATCAGTATCAGGCTTTTGGTGTACCGGGGTTAGGTTTAAAGCGGGGCCTTGTCAAAAGATCTGGTAATTGCTCCGTATGCAAGTGTACTGGCTCTCATGGTAGATCCAGTGAAAGCCTATGAAAATATGCAACGTCTTTCCCGTGAAGGCGAAGAGGGTGAATTTGGGTTGTATGAAGCGATAGATTATACACCCTCCCATCTGCCAATTAATGAGAAAAGTGTAACCATTAGTTCGTTTATGGCCCACCATCAGGGGATGAGTTTACTGGCGCTGACTAATTTTATGCGGGGTAATTGTATGCAGAAACGCTTTATCAGTTGTCCTCAGATGAAAGCGTTTGAACTGCTGTTACAGGAAAGAGTACCACACAGTATCACAACCAATGTAATAACGGATACCTCCAAACTGGAGATGGAAAGCCTGCATGCGTTCCATTCTAATAATATACAGGTGGACCGGATTTATAATGAAACCCCATCCAATCCGGAAGTCAATCTTTTGTCGAACGGACGTTATCAACTGGTGCTGAATACTGCCGGAGGAGGATATAGCAGCTGGAATGGGATAGCTATAAACCGCTGGCGTCAGGACCCAACAACAGATAGTAATGGATTATTTATCTATATACGGGATGTAAATAACGGACGTTACTGGTCATCCACTTATCAGCCAACTTTATTACAGGTCAGGGATTATGAAGCGGATTTCAGTCAGGCCTATACTGAATATCGCCAGCGTTATCAGGGATTGGATATTACCACCAGTATTTGTGTATCTGCAGAAGATGATGTAGAATTACGGTGTATTCACGTAAGTAATCATACGCATAAATCCCGTACACTTGAATTCACAACTTATAGTGAAGTTATCATTACCCCGCAAAATGCGGATGAAGCACATCCGGTGTTTAGTAATTTGTTTGTACAAACTAAATTTGACCCGGCTATCCCGGCCCTTTTCTGCACACGCCGTCCCCGTTCGGAGGAAGAAAGACCGCCGCATCTATTTCATTTGATGTTAGTTGAGCATGATCCGGAAAGTCCCGTTTCATTTGAGACAGACCGTTCCCGGTTTGTCGGCCGGGGAAATTCTCTGGTCCATCTCCTGGCGATGGAGCAGGATCAATCTTTGCAGGGTACTGAAGGTGCAGTTTTGGATCCTATTATTTCGTTACGCCGTTCTGTTACCATACCCGCAGGAAAAACTGTCCGGATCTGTGTAATACTTGGGATTTCCGGAACGGAAGAAGGAGCGATCGAACTGGCAGAAAAATACCAGAATGTACGAATGACCGATCGTGCGTTTGATTTAGCCTGGACCCATAGCCAGGTTGTTCTTTATAATCTGAATATCCGGGAGGCAGAAGCACAGTTATTCCAGCGTCTGGCAGGTTCGTTAATCTATATGAATCCGGCATTACGGGCAGAAGAAGCAGTCTTAAAAAATAACCGGAAAGGCCAGAGTGGACTTTGGGCATATGCAATATCCGGAGATGTTCCGATTGTTATTGTACGCATCAGCAAACAAGCCGGGCTGGAGTTAGTGCGGCAGTTGATACTGGCACATGCTTACTGGCGCATGAAAGGATTGACAGTAGAACTTCTTATCCTGAACGAAGATATTTCGGTTTACCGTCAGCCGTTACATGAGGAAATTATTAATCTGGTTACCTCAGGCATTGAAGCTTCCCAACTGGATAAGCCGGGAGGTATCGTAGTACGTCCGGTTGATCAGATACCAGGAGAAGATTTGATTCTTCTTCAATCCTCAGCCAGTGCTATCTTTAGTGATAAGCGGGGTACGCTGGCAGAGCAATTGAACCAGACAAAAGCAGTTGACGTAAAAGTTCCTTTACTAAAAACTGTTACTTCTTCGCAGAAAGAGACCCAGGTAGATCTGGTCCGGCCTGATTTACTTTTCCGGAATGGCTATGGAGGATTTACCCGGAACGGAAATGAATATGTGATAACTGTTTATCCGGGAAAAAATACTCCTGCCCCGTGGTGTAATGTACTGGCAAATCCTATGTTCGGAACAGTCTTATCTGAAAGTGGAAGTGCGTATACCTGGTATGAAAATGCTCATGAATTCCGGTTGACTCCCTGGAATAATGATCCGGTAAAAGATGCCTCGGGCGAAGCCTTTTATATACGGGATGAGGAAACAGGCGAATATTGGTCGCCCACACCCTTGCCGGCAACCGGAAAAACTCCGTATCTGGTGCGGCATGGATTCGGATACAGTGTGTTTGAACATACGGAACAGGATATTTCTTCCGAATTATGGATATATGTAGCCATAGATGCACCGGTGAAATGTTCGGTTATCAAATTGAGAAACCTTTCCGGACGTCCACGTAAACTGTCGGTGACCGGTTACAGTGAGTGGGTGTTGGGAGATACCCGTAAACGGAATCTTTTACATATTACTACTAATTCGGATGTAGAAAGTGGGGTATTGTTTGCCCGGAACTTCTATAACAGTGATTTTTCCGGAAGAATTGCCTTTCTGGATATAGGACGTTGCCGCCGTTTAACCGGAGACCGGAAAGAGTTTCTGGGAACAGAAGGTACGCTGGCTAATCCGCAGGCTATGCTAAGACAACGCTTATCCGGTAAAACAGGGGCAGGCTTTGACCCGTGTGGCGCTGTACAAACGATGCTTGAACTTGCTCCGGGTGAAGGACGGGAAATAACGCTGCTTTTAGGATGTGCCGGAAATAAAGAAGGAATGAATAGTCTGGTGAATCGTTTCCGCCAGCAGGGAGAATCCCGTAAAGCCTTAAATGATGTACAGGCTTACTGGCAACGTATGCTGGGAGCGATACAGGTAGAGACTCCGGATGCTGCTGTGAATGTGATGGCTAACGGATGGTTACTATACCAGACCCTAAGTTGCCGTATATGGGCACGTTCAGGCTATTACCAGTCAGGAGGAGCCTATGGTTTTCGTGACCAGTTACAGGATGTGATGGCGCTTACCCATGCCGAACCGGCTGTTATGCGTGAACAGTTGTTGCGGGCGGCCCGTCATCAGTTTAAAAAAGGAGATGTGCATCATTGGTGGCATCCTCCCTTTAACAGAGGAGTACGTACACAGTTCTCGGATGATTATCTGTGGTTACCTTATGTGGCACACCGGTATATAACCACAGTGGGAGATACGGGTATACTGGATGAAGTGTTGCCTTTTCTTGAAGGACGTGAACTCCACCCGGGAGAAGAATCCTATTATGACATGCCGTTAATATCGGATGAGTCGGCCACCCTGTATGAACACTGTGTAAGAAGTATCCGGTACGGACTTAAATTCGGTATACATGGTTTACCTCTGATGGGATGTGGCGACTGGAATGATGGTATGAATCTGGTAGGGATAGAAGGCAAAGGCGAAAGTGTATGGTTAGCCTTTTTCCTGTATGATGTATTAATTAAATTTTCCGGAATAGCAAAACAATATGGTGATGAGTCTTTTGCTACCTATTGCCGGGAACAGGCAGCCACCCTGAAAGAGAATATTCACAACCAGGCATGGGATGGCTAGTGGTACCGGCGGGCCTATTTTGATGATGGTACTCCTCTGGGATCTATACAAAACAGTGAGTGCCGGATTGATACACTACCACAAAGCTGGTCTGTAATCAGTGGAGCGGGAGAACCGGAACATTCCCGTATGGGTATGCAGCAGGTGAACCAGCAATTGGTAGACCGGAACTTGAATATCATTCGTTTGTTTAAACCGGCTTTTGACAAATTCCTGCCCAGTCCGGGCTATATCAAAGGATATGTACCCGGTGTGCGTGAAAACGGCGGACAGCATACTCATGGTGTTATCTGGACAGCTCTGGCTTTTGCTATGATGGGTGAGACTGAGCGGGCCTGGGAGTTATTTGATATGCTGAATCCTATCCATCATGGAGATACTCCGGATAAAATTGCACAGTATAAAACTGAACCCTACGTGGTAGCAGCCGATGTTTACTCTGCCGAACAGCATCCCGGACGGGGAGACTGGACCTGGTATACCGGAGCTGCTGCCTGGTTATATCGTTTACTGGTAGAAACCTTATTAGGTATCAACCGGATAGGAGAGTCTCTGAAAATAACTCCGCAAGTCCGGGAAAAATGGGATTCTTATACCGTCCGGTATCGTTATTATGATACAGTGTATGAAATCCTGTTTAAACGGGATAAGGACAACCGGAATCCTGGTATTTTGCTGGATGGTAGTAGGATAGAGAGTACGGATACCGTTAAACTCATAAATGATAAGAAACCTCACCGGATAGATGTATGGTTTTAATCAGATTTCTGTTAATGAATTTTTCAGGGGAATAATTCATATATATAAGTAAAAAGAGGATGCTTCTCAGGAAAGAGA
>JAJBTP010000154.1 GCA_020860805.1 Tannerellaceae bacterium
GCGTAATATAATTAATGTTTAAGTTTGCAACAGAATAATTTAGACAACCTATGGGAAAGATTATCGCTTTGGCAAATCAGAAGGGAGGAGTTGGTAAGACTACTACTACAATTAACCTTGCCGCATCTTTGGCGGTGCTCGAAAAAAAAGTATTAGTTGTGGATGCCGATCCGCAGGCTAATGTGTCATCCGGTCTGGGGATAGATATTCGTACAATAGACCTTTCTATTTATGAATGTCTGGTAAACGGAGAAGATTCGGTGAAAGCTATTGCCCGTACAGAAGTAGAAAATCTGGATATTATACCTTCTCGTATTGATTTGGTAGGGGCAGAGATTGAGATGTTGAATATGGAAAACCGGGAGAAGATTTTAAAATCCGTATTGACTCCGTTGAAGGAATTGTATGATTTTATTTTGATTGATTGTTCACCTTCTTTAGGATTAATTACAGTAAATGCGTTGACGGCAGCTGATTCTGTTATTATTCCGGTACAATGTGAATATTTTGCTTTGGAGGGTATTAGTAAGTTGTTGAATACGATTAAGATTATAAAATCCAAATTAAACCCTTCTCTCGAGATAGAAGGATTTTTACTGACTATGTATGATTCGCGCCTGCGCCTGGCAAATCAGATATATGAAGAAGTGAAACGCCCCTTCCGTGACCTGGTATTTACAACTGTAATCCAGCGGAACATTAAACTTAGTGAAGCTTCAAGTTATGGAAAACCGGCTTTATTATATGATGCTGACTCTAAAGGTGCTTTAAATCATATGCAGTTTGCAAAGGAACTTATAGAGAAGAACTAACTTTATGAATTGACAATTGTCAATTATAGTAAGATATAATTAGTAAAAATGGTTTGAAATTAATAAGTAAGATGGATTGATAACTGGGGTTTAACAAGTTTATCAGGAAAGAATTGTCAACTACCCACTATCAATTATCAATTTAATAAGTATGGCAATAGGTAAAAAATCGGCACTTGGCCGGGGATTAGATGCATTGATTACTATGGATGACTTATCAACCAGTGGTTCGTCTTCTATCAGTGAAATCGAATTGAGCAAAATACAACCGAATCCGGATCAACCCCGTACTGTTTTCGAAGAAGAAGCATTGGAAGAATTGGCAACATCTATCCGGGCATTGGGAGTAATCCAGCCTATCACTTTACGGGAGACCGGAGCTGATAAATATATGATTATTTCCGGTGAACGGCGTTATCGTGCCTCTTTACGGGCCGGGCTGGAAAGAATTCCTGCTTATATTAAAACCGCAGAAGATGAAAATGTGGTGGAGATGGCATTGATTGAGAATATTCAGCGGGAAGACCTGAATTCCATAGAAATAGCATTGGCTTATCAAAAACTGATTGACGGGTATGGTTTAACTCAGGAACGTTTGAGTGAACGTGTGGGTAAGAAAAGGACTACTATCGCTAACTATTTGCGTTTATTGAAATTGCCTGCCGAAATCCAGATGGGATTAAAGGATAAAAAGATAGATATGGGGCATGCCCGTGCTCTTATTCCTGTGCAGGACCCTGAAGTCCAATTGGCTTTTTATGAACAAATTTTAGCCGATGGTTTATCTGTACGTAGTGTGGAAGAGATGGTTCGGACACTGGGAGAAGGGACTAATCCGTTAGAAAAAGAACCGAAGAATAAACCGGGACAGAAACTTCCGGAAGAGTATAATATGTTGAAAGAGCATTTATCGCGTTTCTTTAATACAAAGGTTCAGTTAACATATAATGATAAAGGAAAAGGAAAGATATCCATTCCGTTTACTTCAGAAGAAGAATTGGAGCGTTTGATTGGTTTACTGGATAATTTGAAATGAGGCAAAGAGGATTTCTTTTTTATATAACGGGTCTGTTAAAGACATTTATCCTGTTGATAATTTTTCTTACAGGTAATATTACCTATGGGTATGCGCAGGAATTAGTAGAAGCCGCAGTTACGGACTCTACTTTTGTTATTATTACAGATACCATTCCGGTGGTTGACTCTATTCCGGAGTCCGGTATAGATGAAATAGCTTTATCCGATTCTACAGTACAGGAGGCTTTTCAGGTTGCAGATGTGGCAGGGGAGGATAATTTAGCGATGAGAAATCGTCTGGAGAATACGTTTAAACCGAATTCTACCCGGGCGGTACTTTATTCTGCTATTTTTCCCGGATTGGGTCAAATCTATAACAGACAATACTGGAAATTACCTCTTGTATATGGCGGTTTTACGGGGTTTATGTATGCTATAACCTGGAATAACCGGATGTATCAGGATTATTCTAATGCGTATGTAGCTATTGTTCATGATGCCCGCGAGTATCCGGAAGGACCTGCTGATAAGTGGTCAACAGACTGGACGGATTTGGTGAGGAGTGGAGATTATCAATCTGTGTTAAATAATACTTCTTACCATGATCAGTTCAAACGTCGTAAGGATTATTATCGTCGTTACCGGGATTTAAGTATTATTCTGGCAGTTGGATTCTATGCTTTGTGTATGTTGGATGCGTATGTAGATGCGGAAATGTTTGATTTTGATGTTTCTCCGGATTTATCTATGCGTGTTGAACCTCTGATTATGCCTCGTACAGGTCTGAATGAATGGACGTTTGGAATTAATTATAGTATAACTTTTTAAATAAACTATGAAACACTATTTACTCTTTCTAGCTTTCTTTTTTGTATGTACTATAGTAAATGCTCAGGAAGAATTTACCGAAGAACCTACTTATTCAGTTCTTTCTGAAGATTCTGTTTTAAGCCAGATTGGACTTTTTCCGGAAACATTAGATGTAAATGTAGATAGTTTGTTGCGTAGTTGGCATGTTCGTTATTTTACGAAGATGGATGAAGATTGCCACGATGAGAACTTTACGGTAAAAGTTCCGGATTCCATTTATGCACAACGGCTGGAAAGACTTCCCAGTATTATTCCTCTGTCTTATAACAGTACAGTAAGACAGTGTATTGAGTTGTATGGTGAAAGAAGACGTAATCTGGTACGTTATATGCTGGGTATGGCGGATTTTTATTTCCCTATTATTGAACAGGTCCTGGATGAACATGATTTACCCCTTGAATTAAAATATCTGGCAGTAGTAGAAAGTGCTTTAAATCCGGTGGCTCTTTCCCGTGTAGGCGCAGCTGGTTTATGGCAGTTTATGCTCCCTACCGGTAAAAGTTATGGTTTGGAGATTAATAGTCTGATAGATGAACGTCGTGACCCTGTTATGTCTACTCATGCGGCCTGTAAATATTTCAAGGATATGTATGCTATTTATGATGACTGGAATCTGGTCTTAGCCGCTTATAACTGTGGGCCGGGAAATGTGAACAGAGCCATAAAAAGAGCCAACGGAAAGAGGGATTTCTGGGATATTTTTCCTTATTTACCTAAAGAAACCCGTACATATGTTCCTCTTTATATTGCGGCTTATTATATCATGAATTATCATTGTGAGCACAATATCTGTTCTGTTCAGACCACTTTACCTTTAGGTACGGATACGGTGATGATTAATTATCCGTTACACCTGGAGCAGGTTGCTGAAGTGTTACAAATGGATTTAGAGCAGGTTAGGGCTTTAAACCCTCAATATAAGCGGGATATTATTCCGGGGCATATAAAGCCTTCGGTATTAAAGTTGCCAGCTCTTCATTCCTTTGCTTTTGTGGAGAATGAAGATACGATACCTTTGCACCGGGTTGAAGAATTACTTGCGAATTATCTGATTTTAGGTGAAGATAGTACACAAAGAGCCCGTCGTGAACAGATTACCCATGTTACCCGTCAGGGAGAAAATCTATATACAATTGCAGATAAGTATGGTGTGACTGCGCGTGATATCCGTAAATGGAATGGTTTAGGTTCGAACCGGATTGCACAAGGTAAACGTATCCGGGTATATGTAGATAACGGTGGTGTATTGTTTGCGCAGAATAAACCGAAGACTCTACCGGAGAAAGCCCCGGCAACTGCTTCCCCGGTTACTCAAACAACACCTAAGCCGGCAAGTAATTATATTACTTACAAGGTGAAGTCTGGCGATTCCCTCTATTCTATATCAAAGAAATATCCCGGTATTTCAGCAGCTGTTATTCAAAAGACAAATAATTTACCTAATTCAAATATACGGCCGGGGCAGGTATTAAAAATACCAACCAGTTAACCCTTTGTATCCGGAATATTTTTAGTATTTTTGTTTATTACAGGTATGTAAATACAAAGGGAATCATATGAATGAAATAAATGATAAAACTGTAACCACAGACGAACAATTAATTCAGGATGAATTTAATAAGCTGATAGAAGAATACCTGGCAACAAACCATCGCCGTAAAGTGGAATTAATAACCAAAGCGTTTAACTTCGCCAATCAGGCACATGCAGGTGTAAAACGGAGATCAGGGGAACCTTATATTATGCATCCGCTGGCTGTTGCCCGGATTGTGTGTAGTGAAATAGGTTTGGGATCTACTTCTATCTGTTCAGCCCTTTTACATGATGTCGTAGAAGATACCGAATATACCGTTGAGGATATCGAAAATATGTTTGGGAAGAAAATTGCCCAGATTGTAGATGGTTTAACTAAAATATCAGGAGGTATATTTGGCGATCAGGCTTCTGCGCAGGCTGAGAATTTCAGAAAGCTTTTGCTTACCATGAGCGATGATATACGGGTTGTTCTGATTAAAATCGCTGACCGTTTGCATAATATGCGAACCTTAGGTTCATTACGTCCTGCCAAACAGTATAAAATTGCCGGTGAAACCCAGTATTTATACGCTCCAATGGCGCACCGGTTGGGCCTTTTTTCTATTAAGACAGAGTTGGAAGACCTGAGTTTTAAATATGAACATCCACAGGAGTATGAATTAATATCCAATAAACTAAAATCGACAGAAGAGGCTCGTAATACTGTTTTTCAACGGTTTGCAGGCCCGGTACATGAAAAGCTTCAGAAGTTAGGTATTCATTATGAGATGCGGGCCCGTGTAAAGTCTATTTTTTCTATCTGGAATAAGATGCAGACTAAAGGGGTAACATTTGATGATATTTATGATATCTATGCTGTCCGTATTATTTTTGATTCTCTTCCGGGACTTGATGATAAAAATCTTTGTTGGGATATTTATTCTGCTATTACTGATATTTACCGTATCCGTCCGGATCGTATACGAGACTGGGTAAGCCGTCCTAAAGCCAATGGATACCAGGCTCTTCACCTGACTGTTATGGGTCCTGAAGGCCAATGGGTGGAGATTCAGATACGCAGCCGTAAAATGGATGAAATTGCAGAAAAAGGTTTTGCTGCTCACTGGAAGTATAAAGGCAATAATATTGAAGAAGATACAGAGTTAGATAAGTGGTTAAAAACAATCACAGAAATTCTGGAAAATCCCGATCCAAATGCTTTAGACTTTCTGGATACAATTAAACTGAATCTTTTTACAGCCGAGATATTTGTATTTACTCCTAAAGGAGATATAAAAACTTTACCACAGGGAGCAACGGCTCTGGATTTTGCTTATGCTCTTCATACGAATATCGGTAATAAATGTATCGGGGCCAAAGTTAATCACCGTTTGGTTCCTCTTAGCCATCGCTTATCCAGTGGTGACCAGGTAGAGATATTGACCTCCCGCTCCCAGAATCCTCAGCCTGAATGGCTGAACTTTGTTACTACAGCAAAAGCCAGGACAAAGATTGATGCAGCTTTGAAAAAGATGCGTAAGAAGAATACTCGTAAAGGGGAAGAAAAGGTTTTGTCAGTTTTTAAGAAGTTCGAAATTGAACCTTCTGTTGGTAATATAGATAAATTATCGCAATACTTTGGTTTTTCTAAACGCGAGGATTTTTTCTATTCTGTGGAGAAGGGGGATGTTATACTACCGGATAATCTGAAAAAATTATTGAAAGAGAAGACTGGAAATGTTCTATTCAAGTATGTAAAGCAGGCTCTCCGGGTTACAACCAAAGAAAATAAAGACAACAGTAAAGAGAAGGAACCAATGAATGGCAAGGATGTAAGTAAACCTGCCATTGATAAAAGTAAAGCCTATGTGTTATCGGAAGATGGTTTCGGACAAAATTATGTAATAGCACAGTGTTGTAAACCTATTCCGGGAGATGATTCTATAGGGTTTATAAACGATGATGGGAATGTGGTTGTTCATAAGCGTTCCTGTCAGATAGCAACCCGCCTGAAGAGTAGTTTTGGTGAACGTATTTTATCAACTGAGTGGAGTAGCCATAAAAATCTTTCTTTTGAAGCCACACTGGAAGTAAAAGGAATAGATGCGTTAGGTGTTTTAAATACAATAACACGTGTTTTATCTGAAGACTTTAATGTAAATATTCAGCAGCTAATGGTTGATGCTAAGGATGGAGTATTTGAAGGAAGGCTTAAAATAAAAGTTCATGACGTGGAGGATATCCAGCGAATATGTGTGAACCTTTCAAAGGTAAAGAATATCAAGTCTATTGGCCGGGTAGCGAATTGATTTTTGTCCTTTATATATTAAATAAACCATATAGGCTATATTTAGAAATATCATAATAGTTCCTTCTGTTCTTCCAATAACCTGCTTTTTGAACAGGTACCCGAAAATGAATAGTAGTACGCTGGAAAAAATGACCATTCCAAAATCCAGATTAGTAATTCCCTGAATATTAATAGGTGTAATAGAGGCGCTTACCCCTAACACAAGAAGGATATTGAATAAATTGGAGTCTATTACATTTCCGATAGCCATATCCGGATTTTTCTTTAAGGCTGCTACAACAGAGGTTGCCAGTTCCGGTAAAGAGGTTCCTCCGGCAACTAATGTGATGCCTATGACAGCTTCACTTATTCCCAGATTACGGGCTATGGCAGAAGCACCGTCCACAAATATATTTCCTCCATAGATTAAGGCGGCTAGTCCTACAACTACATATAGAAGTGAGTGCCAAACATCCATTTTTTTTATTTGGGGTTCATTCTCAGTAGTACCATTTTTAGCCAATGTAAAGGTATAAGCCATAAAAATGAGGAAAAAGGCAAGTAAAATATAACCATCACTTTTACTGATGGAATTTATCGCTTCACCATTTATAAGGATATCATTTGCACAGATAAATAGTACGATAGACATAAGAATACAAAGAGGAATCTCTTTATATAAAGTGCTTTTGGATATAGTAATAGGTACGATGACTGCTGTACAACCGACAATCATAAATGTATTGAATATATTACTTCCAACCACGTTTCCGATAGCTATATCCGAATTTCCTTTTAAGGCTGAGATAAGACTCACTGCCAGTTCCGGAGCAGAAGTCCCAAAAGCTACAATCGTTAATCCGATCACCAGGGATGATATGTTAAAACGTTTGGCGATGGCTGAGGCTCCATCTGTCAGGGCATTTGCTCCGATGAGAATTAAAATCAGGCCTCCGGTTAAAAGTAATATATTCATAGTTTTGTTCTTGCTTCCGCTTAGAAAGGGAGATCGTCGGTAGGACTGGCCGGACCAAAATCAGGTGCAGCAGGCATCGCTGACATCGGATCCGTGGCATCCACAGGAAATCCTGCTCCTGGTACATTTCTTTCCACTTTCCAGGCATTTATATTTGTGTACCATCTGCCTTGATATTCACGGCTTTCAATATCGAAGAATACTGTTAGTTCTTCTCCTGGTTGAATAGCAGCTTGGTCAATTTTGTCTGCTCCGAAAATCTGGAAACAAACTTTTTTTGGGTATTGTTCATGTGTTTCAATTACAAACTCCTGTTTTTTCCACTCGTTACCTGTTTTACTGGTACCTCCCTGTGCAGGAAGTACGGCAATTATTTTTCCTGTAATTTCCATATTCATTTATTTAAATCGAGATGCAAATGTAGTGCTTTATTCCAGAATTTGTATAACATTCAAAACGTTTTAGAAAGATTAATATACACTTATTTAGTACAAAAAAGCACCCTGAAAAGGGTGCTCTCAAAAAAAAATATGTGTGGTTCTCATTGTAAGCTATCACCAAAATCCTTCCGGAATTTTTCAACCAATGCTGCCGGCCAGTTACTTGTGGGTTCAAGTCCACCCATAAAGAAGCGGAGAACCGGAGGCTCATAAGTAAATTTCAAGCCGCCGATTAATTTTCTGTTTTCATAAAGCCATACCATACGGTCAATAACATATTCAACCTGTGAAAGGGTAAATACACGACGGGGAACTGCCAGACGCAATAATTCTGCATCTGCCATAATCTCATTGCCGTTTTCATCCCGTACGCTGGAGATTGTACCCCGTTCCATGCCCCGTACTCCGGAGATGAGATAATAAGCTGCTGCTAAAGCTCCGGCCGGATACTCAGTTTGTGGGATATGGTCACAGAATGTACCAGCATCCACGTGTGCTCCCAGAACCCCGGGAGGAGTTACCACCGGAATTCCTTTTTCGTCCAGTTTATTTACCAGATATTCAATGAATTTAGGACTTTGACTAATCATTGTTTCATCCAGTGTTTCCATTAACCCGACAGCAATTGCTTCAATCTCACGTACAGAGATACCTCCATATGTCAGGAATCCTTCATATAAAGGAATTAAAGCTTCCATTTTATAGTAAAGTTCTTTGCGGTTGGTACAAATACCACCCCCACGGGAAGAACTCAATTTACGTGCAGAGAAATATACCAAATCGGCTAATCCGGTCATGGCTTTAATAATATCTCCCAGTGAATTTTCCTTCCATGCTTCTTCGCGCTGTTTAATTAAATAGGCATTCTCCCCAATTAAACTTGCATCCAGTACAAGCATAATACCATATTTATCGGCAATACGACGTACGTCCATTAAATTGGCCATTGAAAAAGGTTGTCCACCAATCAGGTTGGTGGATGCTTCCATACGAATGAAAGGAATGTTGTCAACTCCGTTTTTTTCAATGCATTTTACTAGTTTATCAATATCAATATTTCCTTTAAATGGATTGGTAGAATGTAAAATCAGTGCATCATCGTGTAGTAACTCCGCAATCTGTCCGCCCTGCTCAAGTATATGAGCCAAAGCAGTAGTGAAGTGGTAGTTCATAGGAATGATGTTGCCTGGTTTTATGAATGTACGGGAAATTACATTTTCAGCAGCACGACCCTGGTGTACGGGCAACAAATATTTTTTACCTAAAACTTCTTCTACAGCTCTTTGGTATTTTTCAAAACTTTGTGAACCGGCATATGCATCGTCAGCCTGGAACATGGCTGCGATTTGATTGTCGCTCATAGCATTTGTTCCGCTGTCTGTAAGCATATCCAGAAATACATCTTTTGTACTCAGCCGGAATGTATTAAAACCGGCGTCTTCTATTGCATTTAAACGTCTTTCAATAGGTACAAGATGTAATTTTTGTACAACTCTTACTTTGTGTAACTCTAAAGGAATATCTTCTCCTGAGTAGAACTTTACGTGTGTCATTATAAATGGTATTAGTATTTGATTTATTGCTAAAAACGCCAAATTTAAATAATATTGTTCTCAAACGCAATATAAA
>JAJBTP010000500.1 GCA_020860805.1 Tannerellaceae bacterium
GTCTTTATTAGCATTTTTAAAGGGTAAACCGAATTCCTTCAGTAGCACATATCCTTCTTCATCCGTAGAAGCAGAAGTTACAAAAGTGATATTCATACCCAGGATTTTGGAAATACTGTCGATATTGATTTCGGGGAAAATAATCTGCTCATCGATTCCGAGCGTATAATTCCCTTTTCCGTCAAACTTACTGTTGATACCTTTGAAGTCACGGATACGAGGCAATGCCACGCGTACCAGGCGTTCCAGGAATTCATACATTCTTTCCCTGCGCAAGGTTACCATTACACCGATCGGCATTTTTTTACGAAGTTTGAAGTTCGAAATATCTTTCTTAGATACAGTAGCTACTGCTTTCTGACCAGTGATATTACTTAACTCAGTGATTGCAACATCAATAATCTTTTTGTCTGCAGTTGCCATACCAAGACCTTGATTGATAACAATCTTTTTAAGAACCGGTACCTGCATCACTGATTTATAACCAAACTCTTTTGTCAAAGCAGGAACAATTCTTTCCTGATATTCTTTTTTAAGACTGGCTGTATTGCTCATTACTTAATTTCCTCCCCAGATTTTTTTGAAATACGCACTGCTCCGTTTTCATCACGTTTACGACCAATACGAGTTGGTTTACCACTTTTAGGGTCAATCAGATTCAAGTTCGAAATATGAATAGGAGCTTCTTTGGTCTCTTTTCCTCCTTGAGGATTATTTGCGCTCGGCTTGGTATGCTTGGATACCATATTAA
The DNA here is from genome assembly GCA_020860805.1 of Tannerellaceae bacterium. GTDB lineage: Bacteria > Bacteroidota > Bacteroidia > Bacteroidales > Tannerellaceae > UBA4116. Next base: position 752 of record JAJBTP010000500.1, read on the forward strand.
TACCTTCAACGATAGCACGGTTGTCTTTTACAAGTACTTGCAAAACACGACCCGTTTTACCTTTATCTACGCCAGTATTAACGAAAACTATATCGCCTTTTTTAATATGTAATTTGCTCATTACCTAACGTTTTTCAGATTAAAGTACTTCCGGTGCAAGTGAAACAATTTTCATATTTGTGGCACGTAATTCTCTTGCAACAGGGCCAAAGATACGGCTACCACGAATATCACCGCCAGCATTTAATAATACACATGCATTATCGTCGAAACGGATGTATGAACCATCCTGGCGACGAATTTCTTTTTTAGTACGAACGATGACAGCTTTAGAAACAGTTCCTTTTTTCACATCACTCGCAGGGATTGTACTTTTTATCGCTACTACAATCACATCTCCTACAGAAGCATAACGTCTTCTTGTACCGCCTAATACACGGATACATAAAGCTTCTTTTGCACCACTGTTATCGGCTACTACTAATCTTGATTCTTGTTGTATCATGTTACTTAGCCCTTTCGATTATTTGAACTAATCTCCATCTCTTTGTTTTGCTCAAGGGACGAGTTTCCATGATTTTCACAGTGTCACCTATATTGCATTCATTTTTTTCATCGTGAGCGTGGAATTTCTTCGTTTTATTCACGAATTTTCCATAAATGGGGTGTTTTTCCTTCCATTTAACAGCAACAGTAATGGTTTTATCCATTTTGTTACTGAAAACAACGCCCTGTCTTTCTTTTCTTAATTTTCTAGTTTCCATCAGACTACGGGATTATTTGTTGTTAAGTTCTCTCTGACGCAACTCCGTTTTCAGGCGTGCGATAGTTCTACGTAATTGCTTAATCTGTGCAGGATTATCCATAGGTGATATACTATGGTTAATAACCATTTGATCAAGCGCAGCTACTTCAGCATCTACTCTCTCAAGTAATTCTTGGGTGCTTAACTCTCTAATTTCTGCAATTTTCATAACAATTACGCATTTTGATTTTGAATATCATAATCACGTCTCACAACAAACTTTGTTGTAACCGGTAACTTTTGTGCAGCCAGACGCAAAGCTTCTTTAGCTACTTCAAATGGAACGCCTTCTATTTCAAAAATAATACGTCCCGGAGTAACCGGTGCAACAAATCCTTCCGGAGAACCTTTACCTTTACCCATACGTACTTCGGCCGGTTTCTTTGTAATAGGCTTATCTGGAAAAATCCGTACCCAAACCTGACCCTGACGTTGCATATAACGAGTTACAGCGATACGGGCTGCCTCAATCTGGCGACCGGTAATCCATTTATTCTGTAACGATTTTATACCAAATGAACCGAAGGCCAACTCATGACCACGTTGAGCATTTCCTTTCATGCGGCCTTTTTGTTGTCTTCTGAACTTTGTTTTCTTTGGTTGTAACATCTTCTTCTAAATTTCTACGTGTTTAACGATTACCTCTCTTCTTGTTCTTGAAGTTTCTGTCTCTGTTGCCACCGGAATTATTATCTCTACGGCCTGACTCTTTAGAGTTAGTAAATGAAGGAGCTAAATCCCTTTTACCATATACCTCACCACGACAGATCCATACTTTAATTCCTAACAGCCCCACTTTAGTCAACGCTTCAGCCAATGCATAATCTATATCAGCTCTGAAAGTGTGCAACGGAGTTCTTCCTTCTTTATACATCTCCGAACGAGCCATTTCAGCGCCGTTCAGACGACCAGAGATTTGAATTTTAATACCTTCCGCACCCATTCTCATGGTAGATGCGATAGCCATTTTAACCGCACGACGATAAGCAATCTTACCTTCTAACTGACGAGCAATATTATTCGCTACGATTACAGCGTCCAATTCAGGTCTTTTCACTTCAAAGATGTTGATCTGTACCTCTTTGTCGGTAATTTTCTTCAACTCCTCTTTCAGTTTATCAACTTCTTGTCCACCTTTTCCAATGATGATACCTGGGCGAGATGTACAAACTGTAATGGTAATCAATTTCAACGTACGCTCAATAATGATACGCGATACACTAGCTTTAGCAAGACGAGCATTCAAATATTTACGGATTTTGCTATCTTCCAGCAAAGTGTCACCGTAATTTTTGCCGCCATACCAATTGGAATCCCAACCACGGATAATTCCTAAACGATTACTAATCGGATTTACTTTTTGTCCCATCTACAATTAATTTTGACTATCGTTTTTACTTAGTGTATCAACAAACAGGGTTACATGATTCGAACGTTTACGAATTCTGTATCCTCTTCCCTGCGGAGCCGGACGCATTCTCTTTAATGTAGTAGCGCAATCTACGCTAATAGAAGAGATATACAATTCTCCACTTTCTGCTTTCCGTTCGTTTTTGGCCTCCCAATTAGCAATAGCCGAACGAAGTAATTTTTCTACTCTTGCTGCAGCTTCTTTATTAGAAAACTTCAAAACACCTAATGCTCTGAACACTTCCATACCACGCACCATGTCTACGACAAGACGCATTTTACGGGGAGAAGTGGGAACATTCCGCAATTTCGCGAAATACATGCTTTTTTGGGCTTCCTTTCTTGCTTCAGCTGATATTCTTTTTCTAGCACTCATTTTTATTAATTCTTTTTATTTTCAGTTTCCTTTTATTCCGATTATCTTTTCTTATTACCACCATGGCCACGGAATGTACGTGTAGGAGAAAATTCTCCTAACTTGTGTCCTACCATGTTTTCAGTAACGAAAACAGGAATAAATTTGTTACCATTATGAACTGCAATTGTATGACCTACAAAGTCAGGTGAAATCATTGAAGCTCTTGCCCATGTCTTAATTACAGCTTTTTTTCCTGACTCATTCATAGTCAGAACTTTCTTTTCAAGCTTAACATTAATATACGGGCCTTTTTTTAATGAACGACTCATAGTTTACTTAATTAATCAGATTACTTTTTCCGTTTTTCAATAATGTACTTTGAAGAATGTTTCTTCGGAGCTCTTGTTTTCAAGCCCTTAGCGTACAAGCCATTGCGTGATCTTGGATGTCCTCCTGAAGCGCGTCCTTCACCACCACCCATTGGGTGATCTACCGGGTTCATAACAACCCCACGAACACGTGGACGGCGTCCTAACCATCTTGAGCGACCGGCTTTACCTGATTTTTCAAGGCCATGGTCTGAATTACCTACACTACCAATTGTAGCCTTACATGCAGCAAGAATCTTTCTGGTTTCACCAGAAGGCATTCTGATAATTACATATGTACCTTCTCTGGATGTCAGCTGAGCAAAACCTCCGGCAGAACGAACAAATTTTGCTCCCTGCCCCGGGCGAAGCTCAATATTGTGAATAATTGTACCTACCGGTATATTTGCCATAGGTAAGCAGTTACCCACTTCAGGAGCAACATCGCTACCTGAAATCACTGTCTGGCCAACTTCTAATCCGCTAGGAGCAACAATATAACTTTTTGCTCCGTCTGCATAATACAATAAAGCAATACGTGAAGTACGATTCGGATCGTACTCAATTGATTTTACTGTTGCAGGAATGCCATCTTTATTTCTCTTGAAGTCGATAAATCTGTATTTTCGTTTGTGACCACCACCAATATAGCGCATAGTCATTTTACCGGTGTTGTTACGACCGCCAGATTTTCTTTTTCCACTTACAAGAGACTTCTCTGGTGTACTTGCAGTGATTTTATCAAATGCACCAATAACTTTGTGTCTCTGCCCCGGTGTTGTGGGCTTTAATTTACGTATTCCCATTTCTTTTTTCAGATATTACTAAAGAAATCAATTGTATCTCCTTCTTTCAACGTTACTATCGCTTTCTTAAAAGCAGATTGTTTACCAGTTATAATACCGGATTTAGTATAACGACTTTTACGTTTACCGGAATAGTTCATTGTATTTACATCTTCCACAGTAACGTTATACATATCTTCAATCGCTTTCTTTATTTCAAGCTTGTTCGCTTTCGGAGAGACACGGAAACCATAGCGATTTTGAAATTCTTCAGTAATCGCAGTTTGTTTCTCTGTTACTATAGGTTTAATAATAATTCCCATTTTTCTACTCCTTATGCATTAAAAAGTTTTTCAATAATTGCTACCGAACTTTCTGTTATAATAAGATTAGCAGCGTCCAATACACCGTAAGTATTTATATCAGAAGCCGTTACAATTTTAGCTTTCTTCAAATTACGAGCCGACAAATATACGGAATTATTTTTTTCCGGCAAAACGATAAGTACCTTTTTATCAGCCACTTTCAAATTACTCATAATTGTAACAAACTCCTTGGTTTTAGGAGGATTTTTCTGTAAGTCCTCCACTACAGGAAAATCTTCAACTACTAAAATTGCATCTTCTTTCGCTTTATACGCTAATGCTGATTTACGAGCCAGACTTTTAACCTTTTTATTCAGCTTGAAGCCATAATTTCTCGGTTTTGGGCCAAATACACGGGCACCACCAACCAATACAGGAGAGTTAATATCACCACGACGAGCACCACCACTACCTTTCTGACGAATCAGTTTGCGTGTACTACCTGACATTTCACTTCTTTCCTTTGACTTATGAGTTCCCTGACGTTGATTAACTAAATACTGTTTTACATCCAGATAGATAGCATGATCATTGGGTTCAATGCCGAAAATCGCATCGTTTAAAGTTACCTTTCTTCCGGTATCTTCACCTTTAATATTTACTACGTTCAGTTCCATTACTTCCCAATTAATACGATTGAACCTTTTGCTCCCGGAATAGAACCTTTCAATAATAAAAGATTATGTTCGGGCATTACCTTGATCACTTCGAGGTTTTGAACCGTTACACGTTTGTTACCCATCTGACCGGCCATACGCGTTCCTTTGAAAACCTTTGCAGGATAAGAACAGGCACCGATAGAACCGGGAGCACGCAAACGGTTGTGCTGACCGTGAGTAGACTGTCCTACTCCACCGAATCCATGACGTTTTACAACCCCCTGGAAACCTTTACCTTTAGATGTACCAACTACATCTACGAAACCTGCATCTTCGAGAAAATCTACAGTGATTACATCACCCAGATTATATGCAGTTTCAAAATTCTTGAACTCGGCCAAGAATCTCTTGGGAGTTACACTAGCTTTCTTAAAATGACCCATTGCCGGCTGTGTTGTATGTTTTTCCTTTTTGTCCTGGAAACCCAACTGTACAGCTTCATAGCCATCTTTTTCGAGCGTTTTGATCTGTGTAACTACACAAGGACCTACTTCGATAACAGTGCATGGAAGATTTTTTCCCTCGGCACTGAAAACGGATGTCATTCCGATTTTTTTTCCTAACAATCCTGGCATTTCACTTAATTTTTAAATAACTCACACTTTAATTTCAGCCTCTACACCGCTAGGCAATTCCAGCTTCATCAATGCATCAACTGTTTTAGCAGTTGAGCTGTAGATATCTATCAATCTTTTATAAGAAGATAGTTCAAACTGCTCACGAGACTTTTTGTTAACGAAAGTCGAGCGGTTTACAGTAAAGATACGTTTGTGTGTAGGAAGAGGTACAGGACCACTTACGACAGCACCCGTTGCCTTCACAGTCTTTACGATTTTTTCAGCAGACTTATCTACCAGTGAATAATCGTAAGATTTCAATTTAATTCTAATCTTTTGGCTCATTAATTAATTATTAACTGTATTTATTAATTGCAAACAGGGGAAAGAGCCATATCCTCCCCCTACTCATTTTATATTATTTTATCAAATCCACACGACCCTGTACTTCAGTTAATACCGCTTTAGCGATAGAAGCTGATACTTCCGAGTAATGAGAGAACTGCATTGAAGAAGTTGCACGACCTGAAGTAATAGTACGTAGAGCTGTTACGTAACCGAATGTTTCTGCCAAAGGTACTTTAGCTTTTACAATACGGGCACCTGTACGGCTTATTTCCATACCTTCTACCTGTCCACGACGTTTGTTAAGGTCGCCAATTACATCCCCCATACTTTCTTCAGGAGTCACTACCTCAATTTTCATGATTGGCTCCATCAATACAGGACTAGCTTTTTCAGAAGCGCTCTTGAAAGCTTGAATAGCACAGATTTCATAAGATAACTGGTCAGAGTCCACCGGGTGGTAAGATCCATCAATTACAGTTACTTTCAGTTTATCCAAAGCATACCCTGCAAGAATACCATTTTTCATGGCTTTCAGGAAACCTTTCTGAATAGAAGGGATAAATTCTTTTGGAATATTACCACCTTTTACTTCATCAACAAATTGCAATTCACCTTCAAAATTCTCATCAGCAGGTTCAACACGCACAATCATATCGGCGAATTTACCACGACCACCAGATTGTTTCTTATATACTTCACGCAACTCTACAGATTTGGTGATAGCTTCTTTATAAGAAACCTGAGGACGACCCTGATTACATTCAACTTTGAATTCACGACGCAAACGGTCAATAATAATATCCAGGTGAAGCTCACCCATACCTGCGATTACCGTCTGACCTGTTTCTTCATTATTATTAACAAGGAATGTTTTGTCTTCTTCTGCTAATTTAGACAGACCTACACCCAGCTTATCCATGTCTTTCTGAGTTTTCGGTTCTACTGCAATTCCAATCACCGGTTCCGGGAATTCCATTGATTCTAAAACGATAGGATTCGCTTCATCACATAAAGTATCACCTGTACGAATATCTTTGAAACCAACACCTGCACCAATATCACCACAGCCAATTACTTCCATTGGATTCTGCTTATTTGAATGCATCTGGAACAAACGGGAAATACGTTCTTTTTTATCAGAACGGCTATTGTAGACATAAGAACCGGCTTTCAGTTCACCTGCATACACACGGAAAAAGCAAAGACGTCCTACATATGGGTCGGTTGCAATCTTAAAAGCCAAAGCAGTCAACGGTTCTTCAGTTATTGGTTTACGAACAATGATTTTTTCTGGATCATTTGGGTCTGTCCCTTCAATAGCTGGAGTATCTACTGGACTCGGCAAATAAGCACAAACAGCGTCCAATAAAGTCTGAACACCTTTATTTTTGAATGAAGAACCACAAATCATAGGGTTAATCTTCATATCAATGGTTCCTTTGCGAATAGCTACTTTGATTTCTTCTTCAGTAATAGTAGAAGGATCATCAAAATATTTTTCCATGATGGCATCATCGCATTCTGCGATAGCTTCCAACATTTTTTCTCTCCATTCTTCAGCTTCACCCACTAATTCAGCAGGAATATCTTCTATTGAATATTCTGCCCCCATAGTTTCATCATGCCAGAAGATAGCTTTCATTTTCACAAGGTCTACAACTCCCTGGAATTTTTCTTCAGCTCCGATAGGAATCTGAATAGGACAAGGAGTAGCTCCCAATACATCTTTTACCTGACGTACTACTTCAAAAAAGTTAGCACCTGAACGGTCCATTTTATTTACGTAACCGATACGGGGTACATTATACTTATCGGCCTGGCGCCATACAGTTTCCGACTGCGGTTCAACACCACCTACAGCACAGAATGCAGCAACAGCACCATCAAGAATACGAAGTGAACGTTCCACCTCAACAGTAAAGTCAACGTGTCCCGGAGTATCTATCAGATTGATTTTAAATTTATCATTATTATAGTTCCAGAAAGTAGTGGTAGCAGCAGAAGTAATAGTAATACCACGTTCCTGCTCCTGTTCCATCCAGTCCATAGTTGCAGCGCCGTCATGCACCTCACCAATTTTGTGAGTCAGACCTGTATAGAAAAGAATACGCTCTGAAGTCGTAGTCTTTCCGGCATCAATGTGCGCCATGATACCAATATTTCTGGTGTACTTTAAAAGTTCGTCAGCTTTTGCCATTTTTCTTTTTATCTCCTAAAATTGTAAATTAAAATCTGAAGTGAGCGAATGCACGGTTAGCTTCAGCCATGCGATGCATGTCTTCTTTTCTTTTAAATGCTCCACCTTGATTATTGAATGCATCAACAATTTCAGCAGACAATTTATCTGACATAGTTTTACCTCCTCTTTTACGAGCGAAAAGAATAAGGTTTTTCATACAAATTGATTCTTTACGATCCGGACGTATTTCAGTAGGTACCTGGAATGTAGCACCACCAACGCGGCGTGATTTCACTTCGACCTGAGGAGTAATATTGTCGAGAGCAGCTTTCCAGATTTCGAGAGCAGACTTTTCTTCGTTTGGCAATTTAGCTTTCACATTTTCCAAAGCGGAATAGAAAATATCATAGGCGATACTTTTCTTGCCATCATACATTAAATGGTTAACGAACTTCGTTACCTTTACATCACCAAAAACAGGATCTGGGAGTACCTGTCTTTTTTTGGGTTTTGCTTTTCTCATTTTGTTTTCAAAAATTTCGTTTTTGTTCTTGGTTGCCTTGTTTTGTCTTCAACAGTTCCGCTGAACTATTTACTCAACCCTATAAGCCTATCCAAATAACTCAAACCAGCTTTAATACTCTAATTTAAATTCTCTGTTTGAAAGGATGATTACTTTTTAGCAGCTTTAGGACGTTTAGCTCCGTATTTGGAACGTCTCTGAGTACGGTTGTTTACACCAGCTGTATCCAAAGTACCACGTACAATATGATAACGTACACCAGGAAGGTCTTTTACACGGCCACCACGCACCAATACGATAGAGTGTTCCTGCAAGTTATGTCCTTCTCCCGGGATATAAGAGTTCACCTCTTTACCATTTGTTAAACGTACTCT
>JAJBTP010000272.1 GCA_020860805.1 Tannerellaceae bacterium
TTCAAACACTTATTTTTTATAATTGCCAGGATATAAGCCGGAATATTAGCATCCTCTCCCAGAGAGTGGCGTCTCTCCCAGTAATACATCATGGCTTCCATCGTAAAATCTTCAGCAACCGCTAACTCTCTCACATATGAATTGGCAAATCGTACAAACCGTGACTGGTAACTTTCAAACAGATGATTGAATTGTTTTAGATCAGAGGATTCTTCCATCCGGCAAATATATAAATTACAATTGTTTTTCCAGAATTAACCGGTGCCTGCATTGAACTCCATTTTCAAAAATGGGTTCAGGATAAGTACGGACAAAATAATCCCGGTCAAGCGTTTTTAAATCATATCCTTCCTGTTGATAAAGCATAAGCGGGCCCGGAGCCGATGTACCAGTACATACTTTTAACAGGGAGATGTGATTTGCAGGTGCCCAGATATCTGAAACATACTGCAGCAACCGGCGGGCAATTCCTTTCCGTTGCCATTTTTCATCAACCGCCAGGTTCATCACTTCAGCAACAGAAGAGGATTGCTTTTGAACCACAATCACGCCTACCGCCTGTCCTTTAACCACAAAGCAACAAAACAATCTGACGTATGAATATAGTTATTGACAAACTCTTCATTTGGGTCAGCGAGTAATAACAGAAAATATGGATAATCTGTCGTTTTTTCAATCCGGTACTTCATGGCAAACGTTTTTATTAAGACGCATCTATCCAGCCCAATGTTTTAGCTATGGTTTTACTAATCCTGGTTGTCGGATGTTTTCTTATATTCATTTCTTCTTTGGCTATCAAATAAAAAACAGCATCCAATACTTTTCCGGTGACAAATTCTTCCAATACCATATCAACCGGTTCCATCTTTGCCATTTTTCCAATCGTTGTGCCTGCCAGTTTATTATAGTTATCTACCAGAAGTAACCATGAATCCTGTACAATTACTTCTCCCAAAATCTTCTTATCAAGTGATTCTACAATAATAGGTTCACAGGCTTTTCGTATCGGTTCGCGTGTTACCTTTTCCAGGTAGGCTGTGGCTGCGGCACTATCTGCCAACAAAATGCGGTTTGCATCTTCAACAGACATACTATCTATAGCTGCATAGACGACAGGAGCTATTTTCTCAACAGAACTTCCTGCTACCTGATTAATTTGTGTTACAGCATTATCCAGTAACTCTTTTCCCTGAGGAAGTTTTTTGATATTATCCACCAGGTCCTGTGCTTCTGCAGGTAATGAGATGGTAAGAGAATTATTGGTCAGAAATCCATTTTCTTTCGTTAAAACAGTTATTGCTCTATCTACTTCCCTGTTTTAGAATTTCTTTAATTGCCTGTGCCTTTTCCTCTTCTGTCGGAATTTCGGGTTTTAACTTATTACTCTGATTATTACAGCCTGTAAATAAGAGTATTAAAAGGATGATATGAATAAACTGTTTAAATGGCATACAAATTAATCAAATAGGTTCGTAACAAAGATACTATATTCCTCCAAAAAAATAACACGTAGATTAAAACCCTTTATTTCCAGGTTTAATCTGCGTGTTACTTATTCATTTAAAAGATTCAGGAATGGCAAACATTGCATCCTGAACAATGCGCTAATTCACCCCGGAACCGTTTATCTACCAAAATACCTAACCGGTCTTTTAAACCTTCCAGATGAACATGGTCTATGACATCCGCAGTAAAGGCTACACTCAGCATCATACGGGCTTCTTCCAGTGAAAGGCCCCGGCTCTGCATATAGAAGAGTGCATTTTCATCCAATTGTCCGGTGGTCATTCCATGTGAACATTTTACATCATCCGCATATATTTCTAACTGGGGCTTGCTATACATACGGGCTTCACGAGTTGCTACCAGATTCCTGTTGGTTTGATAAGCAGCGGTTTTCTGGGCATCCTGTTTTACCAGAATACGTCCGCTGAATGCTCCGGTGGAGCAGTCGTTTAATACATTTTTGAACAATTCCGTACTGGTACAGTTTGGTACCGCATGGGTAACAAAACTATAGGTATCTACATGTTGTGTTTTATCCAGAATAGACATCCCGCATAAAGTAGTTTCTGCATATTCGCCTTCCAACTCTATATAATAGTTGTTACGGGTTAAACCGTTATTCAGGGTAATTCCATTTACCAGGACATTCGAAGCAGCTGCCTGTTTGACATGCAACGAGGAGAAACGGGTTGTATCTGTCGTACTCTCTTCCAAATCATAATAATCAAACCGGGTTCCCTCTTCCACAAAGATTTCTATCACTTCTGTAGATAGGAACCGCACCGGGTCTGCACTATGGTCACAAACCAACAATTTTGCTTCCGAATAAGCTTCCACAATAATTAATATCCGGCGGTTAGCCATAGTATCTACATCACTACGAAAAATGTTAATCAACTGGATAGGCTTTTCAACGGCTACTCCTTTCGGAACATAGAGGACAAAACCATCCTGTGCCAACATGGTATTTAGTGCTATAATCCCATCATGAGATGTTTTAGCTGCTTTTCCATAATAACGGTTCACTATATCCGGATATTGTCTAGCAAAGTTATTTAACCCTCCGGCATACACTCCTTCCGGAAACTCCACAGCTGGAGTTATTTTGTCATAAAAGGAATCATTTACCACAAAATAAAGAGCTGTACTCAGATTCGGCACATCACACCGGAATACATCATAAGGATTAACCGGTATAGTAATTTTATTCAGATTCACTCCGTAATCCGGAGCAAAGGCGCCAGCTACATCTGTATATTGATAATCTTCTTCATGCTTTGCAGGAAAGCCTGCGCGCTGAAAATCAGCAAATGCCTCTTTCCGCTTTGCATTCAAAGGTTCAGCAGCATGCTGGTTAATCAGTTGCTCGTATTGGGTGAAGAGATTTATATATTGATTCTCTGCTTTCATGCTTCGTCTACTTCTTGTTTGATCCAGTCGTATCCTTTTTCTTCCAGTTCCAACGCTAATTCAGGTCCTGCTGTTTTGACTATACGACCTTTATACAATACATGTACAACGTCTGGTTTGATATAATCTAACAGGCGTTGATAGTGGGTAATTACAATCGTTGCATTTTCCGGAGATTTTAATGTATTGACCCCATTTGCCACGATACGAAGGGCATCAATATCCAGTCCGCTATCTGTTTCATCCAGAATCGCCAGTTTTGGCTCTAACATGGCCATCTGGAAAATTTCATTTCTCTTTTTCTCTCCTCCTGAAAAACCTTCATTTACACTCCGGCTGGCCAGTTTATTATCCAGTTCCACGATGGCTCTTTTCTCACGCATCAGTTTTAAAAAGTCTGTTGCAGAAACAGGCTCCAGTCCTTTATACTTACGATGTTCATTCAGGGCGGCACGCATAAAGTTTACCATACTTACTCCCGGAATTTCCACCGGATACTGGAAACTCAGGAATAATCCTTCACGGCTACGATCTTCGGGCGAAAGTTCCAACAGGTCTTTTCCTTCAAAAAGGACTTCTCCTTCTGTCACTTCAAAAGCCGGATTACCTACCAGTACACTGCCTAAAGTACTTTTACCTGATCCGTTGGGTCCCATGATAGCATGCACTTTACCCGGATTAACAGTCAGGTTGATTCCCTTCAATATCTCTTTGCCATTAATAGAGGCATGTAAATTCTTTATTTCTAGCATGTTCATTGTCAATCGTTTTTACATTATCCAACACTTCCTTCCAATGAAATTGTCAGGAGTTTCTGTGCCTCTACGGCAAATTCCATCGGTAATTTATTCATTACTTCTCTGGCATATCCATTTACAATCAATCCTACTGCTTCCTCTGTAGAAATTCCCCGTTGGTTGCAGTAGAAAAGTTGCTCTTCGCTAATTTTACTGGTCGTAGCTTCGTGTTCTACTACAGCTGTATCATTTTGTATATCTACATACGGGAAAGTATGAGCACCACAGGTTGAACTGAGTAGCAAGCTGTCACACTGGCTATGGTTCCGGGCATTTTCCGCTCTCGGGGATACTTTTACCAAACCCCGGTAACTATTCTGGCTATGACCTGCCGAGATACCTTTCGAGACAATGGTACTTTTGGTATTCTTACCTATATGTATCATTTTAGTTCCGGTATCAGCCTGTTGATAATTATTGGTAACGGCCACCGAATAGAATTTGCCTACTGAATTATCCCCGGCCAGAATACAACTGGGATATTTCCAGGTTATGGCAGAGCCTGTTTCTACCTGTGTCCAGGATATTTTACTTCCGTATCCTTTACAGAGGCCCCGCTTGGTAACGAAGTTATAGATTCCTCCTTTTCCTTCTTTATCTCCCGGATACCAGTTCTGTACAGTCGAATATTTTACTTCTGCCTGTTCCTTTGCTACTATTTCCACAATTGCAGCATGTAACTGATTTTCATCCCGCATCGGTGCTGTACATCCTTCCAGGTAACTTACATACGATTCGTCGTCGGCCACAATTAAGGTACGCTCAAATTGCCCTGTATTAGCGGCATTGATACGGAAATAAGTACTCAACTCCATCGGGCAACGTATTCCTTTGGGAATATATACAAACGATCCATCCGAAAATACAGCTGAATTTAAAGCAGCAAAGAAGTTATCACGATAACTTACCACAGTACCTAAATATTCCTGTACCAGGTCAGGATGATGTTGTACGGCTTCACTGAACGAACAAAAGATAACCCCTTTTTCCGCCAGCACTTCTTTAAAAGTTGTTTTTACGGAAACACTGTCCATCACTGCATCTACTGCCATACCGGTCAGGTGTTTCTGTTCTTCCAAAGGAATTCCTAACTTATCAAATGTTTTGAGTAACTCAGGGTCTACTTCATCCAGGCTTTTAGGTCCCTCTTTCTGTTTCGGAGCCGCATAGTAGATAATATCCTGGTAATCTATCGGAGGGATAGATAAATGCGCCCACTCCGGCATTTCCATGGTTAACCAATGGCGATATGCCTTCAAACGATACTCCAGCAACCATTCCGGCTCATTTTTCTTAGCCGAAATAATCCGTACCGTGTTTTCGTCCAATCCACGGCGGATGGTTTCCGTATCTATATCCGTAACAAAGCCGTACTTATAATCGCCGGCGGTTACTTCATTTATAATTGTATTTGAATCCTGCATAGTTTTGTTTTAATCAACTGTTCAATCTTCTAAATAAAAAGATCCGTGTGAGTAGATAGTGGGTATCACTTCTTTCACCGGATAATATAATCGTGATTCAACTTTCGTTTCTACCGGAATAACCATAAAATAACGGTCTGCCATATCCAACAGGTTTAAAAGGAGACTACTGAATAAAATAACAACTAATACTCCAAACAAACCGCCTGCCAAATGATTAAACAGGCTTAAAGGAGTAGCACCGACTATTCTGTGAACAATTTTCCCGGCAAGCAACAGGATACATATAATCAACAGAAATGCAAAAACATAACTAACGATAGTAATACTTTCTACCGAGAACCATCCTGTCTCAATAATATATCCTCTTAATGCGACAGCTACTTTACCGCAGAGGAAAATACCAGCCACAAGGGCTATAAGCGAAACAACCTGTTTGATGAATCCATCAAACAGGCCTTAAAAAATCCTATCCCTGCCAGACACAACAATACAATGTCTAACCAGTTCATGTTCATACTATTTTATAAAGTCTTCTTTATTTCGATTTCTTCATAGGCTTCCATAATATCACCTACTTTGATATCGTTATAGTTGGTAATATTCAGACCACATTCGTATCCGAAGGCAACTTCTTTCACGTCTTCTTTATACCGTTTCAGTGAGCCCAGATCTCCGGAATAAATCACGATACCATCCCGTATAAGACGTATCTTATGATTCCGTTTAATCTTACCTTCTTTAACCATACATCCGGCAACTGTACCCACTTTAGTGATTTTGAAGACTTCACGAACTTCAACATTCGCTGTAATTTCTTCTTTCACTTCAGGAGCAAGCATACCTTCCATTGCACTCTTTACTTCTTCTATGGCATCATAAATGATAGAGTACTGGCGGATTTCCACGCCTTCTTTTTCAGCCTGACGACGGGCGGGTTGTGACGGACGTACCTGGAATCCGATAATAATCGCTTCAGATGCTGCTGCCAATACTACATCCGATTCTGAAATCTGTCCTACGGCTTTGTGAATTACATTTACCTGAATTTCTTCTGTAGACAAACGTATTAAAGAGTCTGACAGGGCTTCCACAGAACCATCCACGTCACCTTTTACAATAACATTCAATTCCTGGAAGTTTCCAACTGCAATACGACGGCCGATATCGTCCAGCGTAAGCATTTTCTGAGTACGTAACCCCAGTTCACGCTGTAATTGTTCACGACGGGTTGCAATTTCACGGGCTTCCTGATCAGTTTCCAGTACATTAAAGGTATCACCTGCCTGAGGTGCTCCACTTAAGCCCAGAATCAATACCGGTTCAGAAGGTCCTGCCTTCTCAATCCGCTGGTTACGTTCATTAAACATCGCTTTGACACGTCCATAATGAGTTCCTGCCAGTACGATATCCCCCATTTTCAGCGTTCCATTTTCAACCAATACAGTAGAAACATATCCACGGCCTTTATCCAGCGAAGACTCGATAATAGAACCGGTAGCCCGTAAGGTTGGATTGGCTTTCAAATCCAACAATTCTGCTTCCAGCAATACTTTCTCCAACAATTCTTCTACTCCCTGGCCTTTTTTAGCCGAAATTTCCTGACTCTGATATTTACCTCCCCAGTCTTCAACCAGGTAGTTCATATTAGCCAGTTCCTCTTTAATCTTTTCAGGATTAGCGTGAGGTTTATCTATTTTATTGATTGCAAACACAATAGGAACACCTGCTGCAGAAGCATGGTTGATTGCTTCCACTGTCTGAGGCATTACATTATCATCAGCAGCTACAATAATAATGGCGATATCGGTTACTTTCGCACCACGTGCACGCATGGCAGTAAATGCTTCGTGACCCGGTGTATCCAGAAAGGTAATCCGGCGTCCACTGGCCAACTTTACATTATAGGCTCCGATATGTTGTGTAATACCTCCGGCTTCACCGGCAATTACGTTTGCACTACGGATATTATCCAACAAAGAAGTTTTACCATGGTCTACGTGTCCCATCACTGTAACGATAGGTGGACGAGCCATCCAGTCATCTTCATTATCTTCTTCATCTGTTTTAATAGCTCCCACTACTTCAGCACTTACATATTCGGTTTTAAATCCGAATTCTTCTGCTACAATATTAATAGTTTCCGCATCCAGACGCTGGTTAATAGAAACCATAATACCGATACTCATACAGGTTGCAATTACCTGGGTAACCGGTATATTCATCATGTTCGCCAGGTCATTGGCTGTAACGAACTCGGTAAGCTTCAATACTTTGCTTTCCTGTTCCTCTCTTTCCATGATTTCCTGGTCACGTTTGAAAGCAGCGTCCCGTTTATCACGACGGTATTTCGCACCTTTATTGTTTTTATTACCTTTATTGGTAAGACGAGCCAGGGTTTCTTTAATTTGCTTCTGTACATCTTCCTCGCTAACTTCAACCTTAACCGGACGTTTCAGGTGAGGTTTACGATCATTCCGATGATTATTATTGTTGTTATTATTATTCGGACGCTGGTAATTCGTACCTGGTGTATTATTAATATCTACCCGGTCTTTATTAATCCGTTTCCGTTTCTTCTTTGCATCATTTGAATCCCCTGGTTTAACCGGTGCATTCGGGTTCGGATTAGGAGTGTTTGTATTAGCAGGCCTTACTCCGTCCCGTTGAGGACCGCGATTCTGATTATTCTGACCAGGTTTATTTGCATGGAACTTATCCCGTTTATCATCCCGTTCTTTTTTCCGTTCTTCTTTCGTTTTCTTTTTAGGACGTGTGGACTGGTTTATAGCTGCCAAATCAATTTTACCCGTCACTTTAATTGACGATTCGAATTTCGGTTTATTTAAACGGAAAGGGGTATTGTCTTCAGCAGCAGGGGTTGTCTCTTCTGATACTGCTTCTTTTTTTACTTCTGCTACAGGTTCAACCACTTTGGGTTTTATAATAACCTGACTTTTTTCAGGGGTCTTCACTTCTTCTTTCGGGGTTTCTACAACTTTCTGAACCTGTGGCTTTTCTACAGGTTTTTCTACAACCGGAGTCATCGGTTCATTAACCGGTTCTGGTTGTGCAACTACAGATTCAGGTTTAACAACTTCCGGTGCTTTTACTTCCGACTGCTGTTCCCGAACTTTATTAATGACAGGTTTATCCAGATTAATTTTACCCTTTGTTACAATTTTAGGCTTAAATTCTTCCGGGATAACCGTTTTTATTTCTGAAGTTTTTTCTTCTTTCTTAT
The DNA here is from genome assembly GCA_020860805.1 of Tannerellaceae bacterium. Lineage (GTDB taxonomy): Bacteria > Bacteroidota > Bacteroidia > Bacteroidales > Tannerellaceae > UBA4116. The sequence continues at coordinate 8,382 of JAJBTP010000272.1, forward strand.
GATAGTTATTCTCCCTCTTGCGATCCTGAACAGGACGCTCCTGCCTGGTAGAACGTTCGGGCATATCTTTTCCGAACTCTTTTACGAGCAAAGAATATTGTTCGTCGCTGATCTTCGTATTAGGGTTACTTTCGACAGGATGACCATTCTTTTGCAGGAAATCCACAACCGTGATAATCCCTACATTTAAATCTCTTGTGACTTTTATTAATTTAATAGACATATTTAACTTTGTCGTAATACAATTTTATTCGTTGATTTCATCTTCAAATTCAGCAGACAGGATACTGTATACTTCCTCAACAGTTGTTTCTTCCAAATCTGCACGCTCTATAATCTCCTCCCGGGTCAATGCCAACACATTCTTCGCAGTATAACAACCGATATTCTTAAGGGCATCAATTACCCAGCCATCAATTTCGTCCACGAATTCATCCAGATAAATATCTTCCTCATCTGCTCCGTCGATATCACGGAATACGTCAATTGCATACTCAGTCAGCATACATGCCAATTTAATATTTAAACCACCTTTACCGATAGCCAATGACACTTCTTCCGGACGAAGATAAACTTCAGCTTTACGCTCTTCTTCATTAACACGGATAGAAGATATTTTTGCAGGGCTTAAAGCACGTTGGATGAAAAGAGCCACATTCGATGTATAATTAATGACATCTATATTCTCATTACGCAACTCACGAACAATGCCATGAATACGTGAACCCTTCATACCCACACACGCTCCTACCGGATCAATCCGGTCATCATAAGACTCAACGGCTACTTTAGCACGTTCACCCGGAATACGGGCAATAGCCTTAATCGTTATCAGACCATCATGGATTTCAGGTACTTCAAGTTCAAATAAACGTTGAAGGAAAACCTTATCTGTACGGGAAAGATAAATCTTCGGATTATTATTGAAATTATCTACCCGTTGAACAATTGCACGAACAGTTTCACCTTTACGGTAGAAATCATTTGGAATCTGTTCAGTCTTCGGAAGCAGCAACTCATTGCCTTCGTCGTCCAATAACAGAATCTCTTTTTCCCACACCTGGTATACATCTGCAGCAACAATTGTTCCTATCTTTTC
>JAJBTP010000088.1 GCA_020860805.1 Tannerellaceae bacterium
GCTGTAAGGTTAAATAAATACAGTAAAAACGAAAAACAGAAAAAACAAACGTGAGGAAAGTGCTGAAATGGGTGGGTATAATCTGCCTTATACCTATAGCATTGGTAGTATTACTTGCAATTCTATTATACCTCCCGCCTTTTCAGAATTTTGTAATCGGTAAAGCTCTTGAATATGCGGATAAAGCTACCGGTATGGAAATCGGTATTCAGCGGATACGGATTGGATTTCCTTTGAAGCTGGATGTAAAGGGGGTACAGGTAGTACTGCCGCCTGCCGATACGTTACTGACTGCCCAAAACCTTACAGCCAGTATTAAGCCTTTTCCTTTATTAAAGAAAGAAGTCGAATTTGGCGGCTTTGATTTGGAGACTGTTACACTCAATACAGATACACTGATCGATGGATTGTGGATACAGGGCGGTTTTTCCCGGCTCAATCTGGATATAGACAAAATAGATTTGAATACCCAACAAGTCTACATCAATGATATGGATTTTTCGGATGCGAATGTCCGGTTGGTTATGTCTGAGCCTAAAAATCCGAAAGACTCGGTTTCAGAACCTTCCGGGTGGCGGGTAGAACTGGATCAGGTAACGCTAACCCGGATTCAGTTTGATATGCAGGTACCTGCGGATACGCTTCATCTGAATGCCTTTGTGGATAAAGCAACTTTAAAAAATGGTAAAGCCGATTTATTTACGGCAGAATATACAGCAAGTGAATTTTCCTTAACCAATTCTTCTGTAACCTATAATGCAAATGAAAACACACCGGTTGCGGGCTTAGACCCGCAACACATTGCTGTACAGAACCTGAATATACGTGTTAATTCTCTGGTTTACCATGGCAGGGATATCAATGCGGATATTCAGGATTTATCTTTTCAGGAACGGTCAGGGCTTACCCTTACATCGCTGACCGGAAATTTGGAAAGTGATAGTACGAAGATAGAAATCCCTAATCTTCAGTTGCGGACTACTGATTCCAGACTTAGCCTGATTGCTACGGTTCCCTGGAGGGCGTTAAACAAAGAACCACAGGGAAATATGCGGGCTATTGTAAGAGGGAGTATCGGTAAAAAGGATTTAGTGCGGGCAGTGGGACAGCTTCCGTCTAATTTGCAGACTTCTTATCCGGACCGCCCACTGGCTGTTATTGTGGGGGTGGAAGGAAACCAGAATCTGATTCGTATCAATCAGCTAAAGGCCGAATTACCCGGCTCATTTACTATAAATGCTTCCGGGGCCTTGCGCCAGATTGCAGATGAGAGCCGGCGTTCGGGAAATCTCAAACTTTCGGCTCAAACCCAGGATATGACCTTTGTGATGAGTTTATTGCCTCCGGATACCAGGGCCCGTTTCCGGATACCTTCTGGTATCAGGCTATCCGGAGAAGTAGGGTTATCCGGTACAGATTACCGGGCCCGTTTATTAATGACGGAAGCCAAAGGAATAATCCGGTTGAACGGACAATATGATACATCGGCTGAATCGTATGCACTTAATCTGAAGATAGATAGTTTGCAACCCAATCATTTTTTTGCCAAAGGATTCGTTAATGTGGCTTACGGCAACAGTGCGTGCGCAAGGCAGAGGTACAGATATTTATAGTGCATCATCTACCCGTATCAATGCATCGGGTACGGTAGAAGATGTCCGGTATGCTTCTACACAATTGAGAGATGTTACTTTTACAGGTACTCTGGCGCAAAATAAGGCACATCTGGATTTGGAAAGTACCGATCCGAATGCCGATATGGATTTGACACTGGATGCTGTTCTCTGCCGGAATTATGTAGAGGGTACGCTGGCATTGGAAGCTAATCATATCGATTTCCAGCGGTTGCATCTGTTACAGGATACAGTAGCAACTACTTTTAGTTTATATGCTGAAGGAGAGAGTGATTTGAAAAAAGATACCGAACTGGATGTGACGATTGGTAACTGGGAAATTGCTACTCCCCAGCGAACCTATCGTCCTAAATTAGTAACCTTACATGCCCGTACGGATGCGGATACCACCCGTATTTCGCTTCACAACGGAGACCTGGGAGTCGTGGTTACCGGCAATGCCGATCCGCAAACAGTGATTCACCAGTTTACAACAATCTCCGGTGAAATCAATACACAGCTGGTACGGGATACGATGATCGCCATTGCCTCCTTACAACCTCTTTTACCGGATATGCATCTGGAGGCTACGGCAGGAACAGATAATTTAATCTTCTCTTATCTGCAACAGCAAAAAATTACGTTTAATCAAATCAATATAGAAGCAACGACTTCACCGGAAGAAGGTATTAATGCGGATGCCGGTGTTTATATCTTTAACCGGGATACATTACGCATCGATACGGTACAACTGGCCATACGGCAGGATGCGGCAGGGCTGGCTTTCAGGGTAGAAGTAGAAAAGAACCGTTACCGCAACCAGGCTCCTTTTACCGCGCAGGTAGAAGGACACCTCAGGGATAACTATGCAGATGCTGAAATAACCTATAAAAATGAGAAAGATGAAACCGGAATTCTGTTAGGAGTACGTGCCAATAAGATTCCCGGAGGAATCAATGCCACCCTTTTCCCGGATAATCCCGTGCTGGCTTTCCGTACATTTAACCTGAACCAGGATAACTATATCCAATACCGTAGTAAAGAAGATGTCCGGGCAAATGTAAGGTTAACGGGAGAAGATAATGCTTCCATCTGGATACATTCTGACCCACCCAATGCAAAGATGCAGGACTTACATGTAGAGTTAAGCCAGTTTGATTTACATGTTCTTACCGAGGGATTCCCACAGTTGCCATCTATGGAGGGTATGCTGAATGCAGATGTAAGCTATACGCCTAAGGACAGTACTTTCCAGATAGTAGCGGATATTCATGTTGATACACTTATTTACCAGGGTGGCCGTGTGGGTGAGGTCATGGCAAATGCGGTATATCTGCCGTTAGGAAATGGTCGCCAGCAGGTAGATGTCCATCTGTTCAGGGACAGAGAAGAAGTACTGACTGCAACAGCACTTTACCAGAGCGGTACACCGGATCATATAGATGGAGCCATTGAATTAACTCATTTACCGATGGCTATGATATCTCCGTTTATTCCCGATCAAATCGCTTCTCTTTCAGGAGCACTTAACGGAGATATGACCCTAAGTGGTAGTACGGCGCAGCCTCAGATTAACGGCTATCTACAAATGGATACCGCAGCTATTTATGTGAATCCGGCAGGGTCTAATTTCCGGTTGGATGATGGACGTATAGAAGTTGCCAACAGTTTGATTTCTTTCAATACATATAAAATTTATTCTGAAGGCAATGATCCGTTTACTATTGACGGGACAGTAGATATCGGTAATATAGCTAATATAGTTACCGATCTGCGAATGTCGGCCAGCAATATGGAGTTACTGGATGCTGACCGGACGTCTGAAAGTATAGTATATGGAAAGTTAATCATTGATTTGAATACCACAATCAAAGGTCCTGTAAATGCACTTTCTATCCGGGGAGATGTGCATCTGGTCGGAGGGACCAATGCAACGTACGTAATGACAGACTCACCTCTTACCGTACAGGACCGGATGGACGGATTGGTAACCTTTGTCAATTTTGCTGACACCTTTACTATTCGTGACCGTAACAGACGGCCGGAAGTCAAGCCGTTGGGAGGTATGGATATCTTGTTTGTTGTGCGTATTGACGAAGCTGTCCAGTTAAATGTGGATTTAACCCCCGATCAATCCAACCGGGTTGAACTGATTGGTGGAGGTGATTTGACTTTCCAGTCAAATTCCGAAGGAATTATCGTATTAAACGGTACATATACCATGTCGGGAGGAACTGTTTCCTATACCTTACCAGTCGTACCATTAAAAGACTTCACTGTTCATGAAGGAAGTTATGTAACATGGACAGGTGATCCGGTGAATCCAACGGTAAACCTGACTGCAACCGAAAGAGTCCGGGCTTCTGTGGCTTCTGCTAGCGGAGGTACCCGTATGGTTAATTTTGATGTGGGTATTGTGGTGACCGGTACACTGGAAGATTTAGCTCTCAACTTTACGTTGAACTCGCCGGACGACGGAGATGTACAAAGTGAACTGGCTTCTATGGGTGAAGACGAGGTATCCCGTCAGGCAGTAGGTATGTTGATAACCGGACGTTACCTGGCCGGAGGCGGTGATGGAAATATGAACTTTGATATGGGGTCGGCTTTAAATTCATTTTTACAGAATGAGATTGGAAATATTGCCGGAGACGCTCTTAAAACCGTAGACATCTCTTTTGATATGGATAACTATGATGATAATGGACAATCCCGCACCGACTATTCCTTTAAGTTCGCCAAACGTTTCTATAATGACCGTATCCAGGTCGTGATTGGCGGACGGGTTTCAACCGGTGAGGATTTAAGTAATAACTCACAATCCTTTATCGATGATGTGTCTGTTGAATACCGTTTGGATCAGACCGGTACACGCTATGTTAAAGTCTTCCATGATACAACCTATGAAAGTCTGCTGGAAGGTGAGATTACCGAAACAGGAGTAGGGCTGGTGTTGCGTAAAAAGATGAGGCTTCTACGGGAATTATTTATCTTCCGTAAGAATAAAAACAAACCGGTTACAGATGAAAGTGTAAGTGAAAAAATGAATAACGGAAAAACAGAAAATGAAATACAAAAGCAATAACATAGGAGTACGTATTGGCTGGATTCTTCTGCTATTTATTCTTTTGGCAGCTTGTTCTACTACAAAGAATCTGCCCGAAGGCGAAGTACTTTATACGGGAATCAAAAAGATAGAAGTAACGGAAAAAGATAATTCCGCTTATGGACGTGAATCGTTGAATGAAGTGGAAAGTGCGTTGAAATATCCGCCTAATAATGCTTTGTTGGGAAGTTCGTCTATCCGTTTTCCATTGCCTGTAGGATTATGGATGTACAATGCTTTTGTCAATAAAGAAGGGAAAGTTTCCCGTTGGATATTTAAACGTTTTGCTGCCAAACCGGCATTTATCAGTACTGTTAATCCGGACGTACGCACAAAAGTGGCTTATAACCTGTTGAGGGAGAACAATTATTTTGACGGATATACTTCCCATGAAGTTATTCCTGATAAAAAGAACGATAGAAAGGCTAAAATAGAATATACGATAAGTATGAATCATTCGTATACCTATGATAGTATCTGGACTGTGCGGATGAGGCATGCGATGGATACCCTTATCCGGTTGAATAAGGGCGACCAGTTGTTACATAAGGGCGACCCGTTTAATGTTTCTATTATGGAAGCAGAACGGAATAGGTTGTCGAAAATTATGCGTAACAATGGATTTTATTATTTCCGTCCTAACTTTCTGGTATATGAGGCAGATACAACGATTGTACCGGGAAAAGTGTGGTTACGCATGGTACGCAAGGAAGGGATTCCCGGGCAGGCTTTACGGCCCTATACTATCGGGAATATAGCCGTACGGATGAATGGCTTTTATAATGAATCCCCCACTGATTCGATTCAGTATAAAGATTTAACGATTCATTACCAGGGAAAGTTACGGGTACGCCCCGGAGTATTATACAATCGCATCAAATTCCGCCCGGGTGATTTATATACACAGGATAAGCAGGATAAAACCCAGACGGCACTTTCACAGTTGCAGGTATTCCGGTATGCAGAGATGGATTTTAATCCACCTGATACTACCCGCCGGAACAGCGTGCTGGACCTGGATATTCATACCGTATATGATCTTCCGTTAAATGGTGAATTTGAAGTAAATCTAACCACTAAAAGTAACGATCAAACCGGACCTGGTGCTATCTTTAGTGTCACCAAACGAAATATATTTGGTGGTGGTGAAGTATTCGGAGTACAGTTAAAAGGCTCGTATGAATGGAATACAGGAAACCGGGTAAGTGGCGGGAACGCTTCTCTGAACAGTTATGAGTTGGGAATAACCACAACCCTTTCTGTACCCAAACTTCTTTTTCCTGGATTTATTCATAAAGAATATGAATACCCCACCAGTACCAATTTCCGTTTGTATGCGGATATGTTACAACGGGCCGGATTTTTTCGTTTGTTATCTTTTGGCGGAAATATGAATTATGATTTTCAACCGACACCGGTGAGTAAACATTCGATTACAGCTTTCCGGTTATCTTACAACTTACTTCAATCCACAACACACGAATTTGATAGTATATCCCAACGGAATCCGGCTCTTTTCCAGAGTTTGCAAAACCAGTTTATTCCGGCTATAGGCTATACGTACACGTATGATGATATTGCCTTAAAAAGAAAGAACCATTTCTGGTGGCAGACTTCTGTTACCCAGGCCGGTAATATTATTAATGGTCTCCTTGCGATTGGTGGGTATGATTATAACGAAGTAGGAAAAAAGTTACTTAATAATCCGTTTGCCCAATTTATAAAAGGCACCAGTGAAATACGTTATACGTTTAATTTCAATCAGAAACATGCGATTGCTACACGTATTATGTCTGGTGCAGTCTATAGTTATGGAAATGCCCGTGTAACTCCTTACAATGAACAGTTCTTTATCGGAGGAGCAAACAGTATCCGTGCTTTTACCGTACGTAGTATTGGTCCGGGACGTTTTGTTCCGGAATCGGATAGCCGGTATGCTTATCTGGATCAGACCGGGGAGTTTAAATTTGAAGCCAATGCCGAGTATCGTTTCAAAATTATGGGAGATTTACATGGAGCAACCTTTATGGATACAGGAAATGTATGGTTGTTGAGAGAAGACGAAGCACGTCCTGATGGCAAGCTAAAAGGAAGCCGCTTCTTTAAAGACCTGGCATTAGGTACCGGTGTAGGCTTAAGATATGATTTGGATTTTCTGGTTATCCGTCTGGATTTAGGAATCGCTTTACATATTCCATATGATACCGGGAAAAGCGGATACTATAACATCCCTAAATTTAAAGACGGCCTCGGATGGCACCTGGCAGTAGGATATCCGTTCTGATGAATCCAAAAACCATATTTTGGTTGAAAGAGATGTATAACCCTCTTGAGAAGGGTTAGGGGTGTGTTTGTGGATTTATAGAGGACAGTTATGGTTTAAGGGGATTTGCAAATCCCCTTAAACCATTGATTGTTTCGGTCACAACTGATTTGTAATCCATTTTATAATCTTTTCAATCCTTTGGTTTGAGAGTTATCGGTTACTTCGAATATAGAGATTGCGTATCCTCCTCCGGGGGCAGAGTGCTGTGTTAACTTCGATTTGTTGGTAACGATTACTTTACGGATTGTATAAGCCTGTGGATTCGTTTTATAATGTGCATTTTTTGCATCTGCATAAATAGTTGTCACGTAGGTTTTACCTGGTTCCAGGAAATCAAAAGATATGCGGGAAGTATATCCGTCATATCCGGCTACATTCCCGATAAACCAGTTATTCGTTCCTTTGGCTTTACGGGCAACGGTAATATATTCACCGGGTTCGGCTTCCAGATATTTACTTTCATCCCCATCAATCGCTACATCTTTACTAAACTGGAAGGCATCGGGGAAACGATTATAGTGTTCCGGAAAGTCGGCAGCCATCTGTAAAGGACTATACATGGTTACATACAAAGCTAACTGATTGGCCAGCGTACTGTTCACATGCGAATCGTTTTCCGGATTGATGGTTGCTACATCCATTTCAAATATACCGGGAGTGTAATCCATGGGCCCACCAATCAAACGGGTAAACGGCAAAATAGTTACATGGTTCGGTTTGCTTCCTCCGAATGCCTGGTATTCGGTGCCCCGGGCTGATTCATTTCCAATCAGATTCGGCCAGGTACGTGCTATACCGGTAGGGCGTACGGCCTCATGTGCATTGATCATGATTTTATATTCCGCTGCCTTTTCAAGCGCGTATTGATAATGGTTTACCATCCATTGGCTATAATGATGTTCCCCACGGGGAATGATATTTCCTACATATCCGCTTTTAACGGAATTATACCCGTTATCCTTCATGAACCGGTACGCTTTATCCAGATGACGTTCATAGTTTCTTACTGAACCGGATGTTTCATGATGCATCATCATCTCAACCCCCTTATTTTTAGCATATGCATGGATACCTGTTACATCAAAATCAGGATATGGGGTTACAAAATCGAATACATAATCTTTGGAGTTGCCGAACCAGTCTTCCCAGCCGGTATTCCATCCCTCTACCAATACAGCATCAAATCCATGTTCTGCCGCAAAGTCGATGTATTCTTTTACATGTGGCGTATTGGCTCCGTGTGTACCATTGGGTTTTACCCGTGTGTAATCAGTCTGGTCCAGTTTTACGCTAGGTAAATCACTGGTATATTCCCAGGTACTTTTACCGGTAATCATTTCCCACCAGACACCCACATATTTAACCGGTTTAATCCAGGAAGTGTCTTCGATTTTGCAGGGTTCATTCAGATTATAAGTCATGTTGGAAGCCAGTATATCACAGGCATTGTCACTTACAAGTATGGTACGCCACGGGGATTGACAGGGTGCCTGAAGATATTCTTTATCTCCCATTGCATCGGGAGTAAGCCATGATTCAAAGATGTAGTTTTTATCGTCCAGGTTCAAATGCATACAGGAATAATCAATCAAAGCAGCTTCATGTAGGTTGATGTACAATCCATCGTTTGTTTTCATCATCAGGGCTGTTTGCACACCGGTAGGAGAGAAAGGTGTCTGTGAAGCATTGGGCGTAATTACCTGGTTCATCAATCCACGGATTTCAGACAGACGGGAAGTTGTGTAATCATATTCCTGTGTATCGTAATCGCCCGGAATCCAGTAAGCAGTATGGTCGCCCGTCATAGCAAACTGAGTACGCTCTTCTTTAATGACAAAATAGACCAGGTTTTTTTTGTTGAGGAAATTCATACCTGAATCCTAATCCATCGTTGAATAAGCGGAAACGGATATGCATTTCTCTACCGGTATTTTCCTGGATTAACTCTATAGCTATTTCATTATACTGGTTACGAATAGTACGGTTTTCGCCCCATACAGGCTCCCAGGTTTCATCGAAAGCGGATAGGCTGGTATGGTTGATTTTAAAACCATCGTATAAAGAAGTGTGTGAGCCGGAAGCATCCGATTTGATATCCATCTCTGCACCAAATTCAACTTTTGTGTTTTCTCCTTTAATTCCAGTCCTAATTTACTGGGTTTGATAACGGGATTACCATGATAAAAGAGTTCATAGACGGGAGTGCCCTTTTCATCAGCATAAAATAGCATCCGGAAGTTTCCGTCCGGTGAGGTTAATTCCTGTGCTCTTCCTAAAAAACAGATAGAAAGAAGAGCCAATAAAATAGATAGTCGGTTCATGTGTATTAAATTTTAGAAGTGTTTTTCTGATAGATAAAACAACTTAGCGCTTTTTTACCCCCCCCTTCATCTATCCGGAATGGTTTATTG
>JAJBTP010000407.1 GCA_020860805.1 Tannerellaceae bacterium
AGATATCTCTATATATATAAATTCTCCCGGAGGGTCGGTATATGCCGGATATGGTATTTATGATACCATGCAATTTATAGGATCGGATGTTTCTACTATTTGTACAGGTATGGCTGCATCCATGGCTTCAGTTTTGCTGGTTGCCGGAACAAAAGGTAAGCGTTTTGCTTTGAAGCATTCCCGTGTGATGATTCACCAACCGTTAGGAGGAGCACAGGGACAGGCGTCAGATATTGAAATTGCAGCCCGTGAGATATTGAAAGTAAAAAAAGAACTGTATACTATTATTTCAGAGCATTCCGGAAGACCATTTGATGTAGTGGAACGGGACGGTGACCGCGATTACTGGATGACTTCTGAGGAAGCGAAGGAATATGGTATGGTGGATGATATATTAACCCGTAAATAATCTCGATATTATCTATGGCCAAAACAAGCGAAAAATGTGCATTTTGTGGGCGGGACAGCCGGAATGTTGATATGCTTATTAATGGAGTTTCCGGAGCCATCTGTGATGAATGTGCACAACAAGCTTACGAAATAGTGAAAGAACAAATACCGGCTTCGAAAAGTTCTTTCGGGTTAGACCAGAAAGAACTGCCGAAACCGGCAGATATTAAGACCTTTTTAGACCAGTATGTGATTGGACAGGATGATGCAAAACGTTATCTGGCAGTTTCGGTCTATAATCATTATAAAAGACTTTTGCAAAAGGTCTCTACAGATGATGTAGAGATCGAAAAGTCTAATATAATTATGGTAGGGGCAACCGGTACAGGTAAAACTTTACTGGCTCGTACTATCGCCAAGTTACTGCATGTTCCTTTTTCAATTGTAGACGCTACAGTCTTAACTGAAGCCGGATATGTGGGTGAAGATATTGAAAGTATTCTAACCCGTTTATTACAGGCTGCAGACTATGATGTGGAAGCTGCACAACGGGGTATTGTTTTTATTGATGAGATTGATAAAATTGCCCGGAAAAGTGATAATCCTTCTATTACACGGGATGTAAGCGGTGAAGGTGTACAACAGGGATTGTTAAAATTGCTCGAAGGCTCTATTGTGAATGTTCCTCCTCAGGGAGGAAGAAAACATCCTAAACAGAAAATGATAGCTGTCGATACTAAAAATATTCTGTTTGTATGTGGTGGTGCTTTTGATGGAATAGAGAAAAAAATTACTCAACGCCTTAATACCCGTGTTGTTGGATATGCTGCCAATAAAGAGCAGGCAACAATTGACAGGAATAATTTATTGAAATATATTACACCTACGGATTTGAAATCCTTTGGTTTAATCCCTGAAATTATCGGGCGTCTGCCGATTTTAACTTATTTGAATCCATTAGACAGGAAAACCCTTCGTAGTATTCTTACCGAGCCTAAAAATTCTATTATAAAACAATATGTAAAATTGTTTGAAATGGATGGAATAAAGCTTGCATTTGATGACTCGGTTTTTGAATATATTGTAGATAAAGCATTGGAATTTAAGTTAGGTGCCCGCGGATTACGGTCAATCGTGGAAGCTGTAATGATGGATGCTATGTATACAATGCCTTCAGAAAATAAAGATGAATTACACGTAACCCTGGAATACGCGAAGGAAAAATTTGAAAAATCGGATGTAAACCGGTTGCAACAAATGACCTGAAGCATAATAAAGCGGTATAATAAACTTATATATGGCGAAAAAAGATAACTTGACCGAAAAACTTAAAACACACTTTGGATTTGATACTTTTAAGGGAATCCAAAAAGCTATCATCGAGAATGTGCTGGCCGGAAATGATACTTTTGTATTAATGCCGACCGGAGGAGGTAAATCTCTATGTTATCAATTACCCTCTCTGATGATGGAGGGTACTGCAATTGTTATATCTCCTCTTATTGCATTAATGAAGAATCAGGTGGATGCTATGCGTAATTTCAGTGAAGAGGATGGGGCAGCCCACTTTATTAATTCTTCTCTGAATAAAGCGGCTATCGATCAGGTCAAGGAGGATATTATGGCTGGACGCACAAAACTGTTATATGTGGCTCCCGAATCTTTAACCAAAGAAGAGAATGTTGACTTCCTCAGACAGGTAAATATTTCTTTTTATGCAGTAGATGAAGCTCATTGTATTTCAGAATGGGGACATGATTTCCGTCCCGAATACCGTCGGATTCGACCGATTATAAATGAAATAGGAAAACGGCCTTTAATAGCATTAACTGCTACTGCTACTCCAAAAGTGCAGCATGATATTCAGAAAAATCTGGGCATGATTGATGCAACTGTATTTAAATCGTCTTTCAACCGGTCAAACCTTTACTATGAGATCCGGCAAAAAGGAAATGATATTGACAGGGAGATTATTAAGTATATTAAATCCAATGAAGGAAAATCGGGTATCGTATATTGTCTGAGTCGTAAGAAAGTAGAAGAGTTTGCTGATATTTTGAAAGCAAATGGGATCAAAGCACTTTCGTATCATGCAGGTATGGATTCACAACAACGTTCCAGTAATCAAGATGCTTTTTTAATGGAACAGGCAGATGTTATTGTTGCTACGATTGCTTTTGGGATGGGAATTGATAAACCAGATGTGCGTTATGTAATTCATTATGATATTCCTAAAAGTCTGGAAGGATATTATCAGGAAACAGGGCGTGCCGGCCGGGACGGAGGTATTGGTGAGTGTCTCGCTTTTTATGCCTATAAAGACCTGCAGAAACTGGAAAAGTTTATGCAGGGAAAACCTGTTGCCGAACAGGAAATTGGTAAACAATTACTATTAGAAACTGCAGCTTATGCAGAAACTGCTGTATGTCGTAGAAAGGTATTGTTGCACTATTTCGGCGAAGAATTTTTAGAAGACGGATGTGGTAATTGTGATAATTGTTTGAACCCTAAGAAACAAGTGGAAGCAAAAGAAATGTTGAGTGCGGTGCTGGAAGTTGTATGCACCCTGAAAGAAAAATTTAAAACAGAGTATATTGTAAATATTTTAGTCGGTAACGAAACGTCAGAAATTCAGTCTTATAAGCACAATGAACTGGAAGTTTTTGCTTCTGGTCAGGATGAAGATGAAAAGACCTGGAATGCGGTAATAAGACAAGCTCTTATTGCTGGCTATCTTATAAAGGATATCGAAAACTATGGTTTGTTAAAGATTTCCGATAAAGGAAAGGAATTTATGGATAAACCGGTCTCATTCAAGATAACCAAAGATAATGAATTTGATGATGAGGAGGAAGATGTTCCATTGAGAGGTAGTTCTACCAGTGCGGTAGACCCAGCTCTTTACTCAATGATGAAAGACCTTCGTAAAAAATTGTCCAAGAAGTTGGAAGTGCCTCCATTTGTAATATTTCAGGACCCTTCATTAGAAGCTATGGCTACTACTTATCCCGTTACACTGGAGGAGTTGCAGAATATTCCGGGAGTAGGTGCAGGAAAAGCAAAACGATATGGAAAAGAATTCGTTGATTTGATTCGCAGACATGTGGAAGAAAACGAAATTGACCGTCCGGAAGATTTACGGGTACGTACAGTGGCCAATAAATCTAAACTAAAGGTATGGATTGTACAAAGTATTGATAGAAAGGTGGCTTTGGATGATATAGCATTAACGAAAGGCCTTGAGTTTAGTGAACTTTTGGACGAAGTTGAAGCGATTGTTTATTCGGGTACTCGTATTAATATTGACTATTTTCTGAATGATGTGATGGATGAGGATCACATCGAAGATATATATGAATATTTTAAGGACTCTGAAACTGATAATCTGGAAGATGCAATTGAAGAGTTAGGGTCTGATTATACAGAAGAGGAAGTTCGGTTGGTACGTATTAAGTTTTTGTCAGAAATGGCAAATTAACCGTAAAAATCGCAAAAACCGGAATAGTTATTTATGAAAAGTTGCTTCATTTTTATAGCATTAGTATCTTTGCTGTGTTCGTGTAACCGTTCATTATCAGTGAATGATGCAGAAGTTGTTGTAAAAGTGAAGGATCAAACCCTGTCACGGAGTGAAGTTGAAAATCGTATTCCAAAGGGAATAACTTCCTCGGATAGTCTATTATTAGCAGAGAGTTATGTGAGAAAATGGGTGAAAGATGCTTTGAACTATCAGGTAGCCACCCGGAATTTGAGTGATGAAATGGCGGAAATCGATAGATTAGTTGAAGATTACCGGCATTCACTCGTTAAATACCGTTATCAGGAGCGACTGGTAAGGGAAAAACTTTCTGTTGTAATCCGCGAGAGTGAAAAAAAGGATTATTATGAGAGTAACCGTAAGAAGTTTTTATTGGATAAAAGTCTGATTAAAGGACTTTTTTTGAAAGTTCCTGCAGACGCACCAGGTTTGGTTGAAGTCAGGACCTGGTATAAATCCAATAATGAAGCTTCTTTGGAGAAGATTGAAAAGTATAGTATACAGAATGCGGTTATTTATGATTATTTTTATGACCGCTGGGTTGAGTTTTATGATGTGATGGATAATATACCTTTGCAGGTTACAAATGCGAATCAGTTTCTGAGAAGTAACAGGTATGTAGAGGTTGTTGATAGTAGCTTTTATTATATGCTGAATATTCAGGAATATTTGCCATCTGGAAGTGAAGCTCCATTTGAATACGTAGAATCTCAGATTGTAGAACTACTTACTAATCAGAAGAAAATAGACTTTTTGAAAACTTTCGAAGAAGAAGTGTATAAGGATGCAATTAAGCGCGGGGATGTACAGTTTTATTCAGAACCGTGATAGATAAATAAAAGGGTAAACAATGATGAAAAAGATTTTTACAGTATTATTCTTAGCTTGCTGTTCATTTATAATAATGGCCCAGGATAATGTTATAGATGAAATTGTGTGGGTGGTAGGAGATGATGCGATTTTACGTTCAGATGTAGAATCACAGCGTCTTTATTATTTGAATGATGGAATCCGTTTGGAGGGAGATCCTTATTGCTTCATCCCTGAACAGATGGCTATTCAGAAATTATATCTTAATCAGGCTAAGATAGATAGTGTGGAGGCCAGTGAAACACAGGTAATTCAACAGGCAGAGCAATGGATGAGTTATGTAGTACAACAAATCGGTTCCAGAGAGAAAGTAGAAGAATATTTTAATAAAAAGTTTTCACAGATTCGGGAAGAGCGAAAAGAAATGATTCGTGAACAGCAAATTGTTCAACAGATGCAAAGAAACCTGATAGGGGATATCAAGTTAACTCCATCAGATGTAAGACGTTTCTGTAATCAGATTCCTAAGGATAGTTTACCAATTATTCCCACAACTGTAGAAGTTCAGATAGTTACAATGGAACCACGTATCTCTTTTGAAGAAACCGATGCTATCAAAGCAAGATTACGTGAGTATACAGATCAGGTTATGAGTGGTGAACGTGAATTCTCCACTATTGCCCGTTTATTTTCGGAAGATGAAGGTTCTGCTGCCCGTGGAGGTGAATTAGGTTTTATGGGAAAAGGGATGCTTGAGCCAGAGTTTGCAAATGTAGCTTTTAATCTTACAGACCCTAAACGTGTGTCCCGTATTGTAGAAACAGAATATGGTTTTCATATTATTCAGTTAATCGAAAAACGAGGGGATCGTATTAATACACGGCATATATTGTTACGTCCTAAGGCTTCTGAAAAAGAGATTGAAGATGCTACAGTGAAAATGGATTCTTTATATATGGACCTGCAAGCCGGTAAGTTTACATTTGAAGAGGCAGCTACATTTGTTTCATATAATAAAGATACCCGGAACAATAAAGGGTTAATGGTAAATCTAAAGGAAGATAATGACAATCAATACTATGGTACTCCTAAATTTGAGATGCATCAGCTTCCTCAGGATATTGGTAAAGTGGTTTATAACATGGAAGTCGGTGAGATTTCTAAACCTTTTACTATGATTAATGAAAAGATGAAAGAAGTAGTTGCTATTGTAAAACTAAAGAGTCGTACAGAGAGTCACCGGGCTAATATGGCTGATGACTATCAGGCATTGAAAGCAATTGTAGAGAATAAGAAGAGAGAAGAATTACTAAACGACTGGATTACAAAAAAACAAAAGAGTACGTATGTGCGTATAGCTGACGGATGGCAGAATTGTGATTTTCTGTATCCGGGCTGGGTAAAAGAATGAGAGTAGCAAAAAAACTTTTTTATATTGTCCTTTTATTAGTGTTTGCTGGCTTTTTTTATGGTCAGGTACAACAAGAGGATGCTCCGAAGAGAACTAAAATCTTTTTGGAACATGCTAATTCTTTGTCATTTGACAAAGAGAAAAATCAGGAAGTACAGGTTTTGATCGGAGATGTGCGCTTTCGGCATGATAGTTCTTATATGTTTTGTGACAGTGCTTATTTTTATGAAGCCAGTAATTCACTGGAAGCATTTAGTAATGTACGTATGGAGCAAGGGGATACCCTGTTTGTATATGGTAACTATCTGTTTTATGATGGAAATACCCAATTGGCACAACTAAGAGAAAATGTACGCATGGAAAACGGGGAGATGACCCTGTTTACAGATAGTCTTGACTATGATCGTATTGAAGATGTGGGATATTATTTTGATGGGGGTATGATTATAGATGACGAGAATGAATTAACTTCTATTTATGGTCAATATTTCCCACAAACCAAATGGGCTATTTTTAATGATAGTGTTCAACTCAATAATCCACAGTTTGTTTTATACTCGGATACTTTACATTATAATACGGAATCCAAAGTTGCTAATATCTTAGGACCATCGGTTATTGAATCTGATAGTGGGACCATTTATTCTTCCCGTGGATGGTATGATACGGTGAATAATATTGCTATTTTGTTAGACCGTTCGGAGGTGGTTTCGGGAGAGAAGATTCTAATTGGGGATTCTATTTATTATGATCAGGAATTAGGCTTTGGTGAAGCTTTTGGTAATATGCATCTGGTAGATACTGCACAGAATATGACTTTAGAAGGCCATTATGGTTTCTATGATGAGCAAACTAAATTTGCTTTAGCCACGGATAGTGCCCGGCTTCTTGAATATTCAACACCTGATACTTTATATTTGCATGGGGATACATTGAAAATGATAACAGTGGAAGAGGAGTTCAGGGAGTTAAAAGCTTTTTATGGTGTACGCTTTTTTAGAACGGATTTGCAGGGAGTGTGTGACTCAATGCAGTTTAATACCCGGGATTCGGTATTGTATATGTTTACTGATCCGATTTTGTGGAATGAAGAATATCAGATATATGGAGATACAATTCATGTCTTTATGAATGATAGTACGATTGATCGAGCTCATATTATTGATTTTGCATTTTCAATTCAGGCACTTGACTCATCTTATTATAATCAGTTGAAGGGTAATGATATAATGATTTATTTTGAAAACCAGGAGTTGCGCCAGATTGATGTAAGGGGAAATGCTGAGTCTATCTTTTATCCTTTGGAAAATGATGGAAGTAAGGTGGGATTAAATGAGACAAAAAGTCCTTATCTTTCTATCTGGACTAAAGAGAAAAAACTGGAAAAACTAAAAATATGGCCTTCCCCTCAAGGTTCTTTAACACCGATTCCGGATCTTACACCAGACCAGAAAACATTAAAGGATTTTTATTGGTTTGATTATGTACGTCCCAAAGATAAGGATGATATATATAATGTAATTCGTAAACGTGTCGAAGATGCACCTGTGAGAAATAATAGGTTCAGGCATGATTTCGATGAATAAAATAAATAAATTATGGCACTATTTTCATTTTATAACACTCGTAAGCCTCGTCAGTTTGAACACAAACCGATTTATTATGATCCTCGTAAAGAAGCATTGGAAGAGAGAATAAGTAAGGCTAAAAAAGAAATGGGTTTGGAACAATCGGAAGAAGAGTATAAACCTAATATTAAAGGTACGTTTGTTGAAGGTACATCCCATTTGAAAAAAAACCGGGCAAAAGGCCTGGATTCCCGCGGGCGTACTTATAAGAATGTAAAACTGATAGTCTTATTAGTATTATTATTAATTATAGGCTGGTTTTTGTTTATAAAATAATGAGTGATATAATTCATCTTTTACCCGATACAATAGCCAATCAAATTGCCGCCGGAGAAGTTATTCAGCGGCCAGCTTCTGTTGTTAAAGAATTAGTAGAAAATTCTATTGATGCAGGTGCTTCTGCCATTCAGGTGAATATTAAAGACGCCGGAAGAACTTTAATACAGGTGATAGATGATGGGAAAGGGATGTCTGAAACAGATGCCCGTATGTCTTTTGAGCGTCATGCGACTTCAAAAATAGCATGCGCTGATGATTTATTTGCACTTCATACAATGGGGTTTCGTGGAGAAGCTTTGGCTTCTATAGCTGCAGTAGCCCAGGTTGAATTGCGTACGCGCCTGAAAGGATCCGAATTGGGTACCCGTCTGGTATTAGCAGGCTCCAATTTACAAGAAATAGAGTCAGATAGTTGTCAGGAGGGGAGTTGTTTTTCAGTAAAAAATCTATTTTTCAATGTACCTGCCCGCCGTAAGTTTCTTAAATCCAATGAAACAGAATTTCGTAATATTATCTATGAGTTTGAGCGAATTGCATTGGTAAATCCTCAAATTCAGTTCTCATTATATCACAATGATACTGAAATATTGAATCTTCCTGAATCCGGATTGCGTCAGCGTATTATTAATGTATATGGGAAAACTTTAAACCAGAAACTACTATCCATTGATGCTCAGAGTTCATTGGTAACAATTTCAGGATATGTAGGAAGACCGGATTCTGCGAAAAAACGGGGAGCTCTGCAGTATTTCTTTGTAAATGGACGCTATATGAAACATCCTTATTTTCATAAAGCGGTTATGACTGCCTATGAGCAGTTAATTACACCGGGTGATATGCCAAATTATTTTATTTATTTTACCCTTGACCCGGCAACAATTGATGTGAATATTCATCCGACCAAAACTGAAATTAAATTTGAAAATGAACAGCCTATCTGGCAGATTCTGATAGCATCTGTGAGAGAAGCGTTGGCTAAATCAAGTACTATTCCGACTATTGATTTTGATAGAGAAGATTCTATAGATATTCCTGTATTTAACCCTGTGGCTGAGCAGGAGCGACCGAATTATTCGGAACCTGTAGTACGGGTAAATAATGATTATAATCCTTTTAAAACTACTCATTATTCAAAACATGAGTTTGATTGGTCGAAACTTTATAAAGATTTTGAAGAAGAGAAAAATTCTGTAAAATGTGAAACTGTTGTTTATACAGGGGGCGCGGCAGAAAATATGGTCGAATCTGTACAGGATGATAAGCTTTTTAATAATCTTATTAATCATTGTT
>JAJBTP010000442.1 GCA_020860805.1 Tannerellaceae bacterium
CAATTAAAGAAATAGCCATACCCGCATCAGCCAGCGAATCATTATCAAAAATATCCCCTAAAGAGTTGAAGAGTTGTCCCACTTGGGATAGTGCCTGTCCAACACCATCCACACTTCTAAGGATCGCAGATATAGAAGAAAGGGCAGATTTTTCGGCAGCATCTGCTGCGGCTTCCGCATCCTGACGTTCCTTTTTAAGGTTTTTGAGTCTCCGTTTCTGGTTCTTTACATCCTTATCGGAATAAACACCCATCTTCTGGCCAGCTTTGGTAAGATTCAGTTGCTTTTCAGCTTCTTTTTCTTTCTCCTTAGCTTTCAGAACCGCATCCTGTGCTTTGCGTGTGGCCTCACATAAACTCTTATAGTTCTGGATGGAGGAGATAAGAGAAGTAAATGGATTCTTTTGGTTTAGGAGCTGTTGTGCTTCACCAAGCCGTTTATATGCTTCCGATAATTGGTTTACATCTTGTTTAAGTGACGCCAACTGTTCCCGGGTTAATCCTCCTATACCGTCCTGAATCTCACTAACCGGAGTATTGGTCACGTAATCCAATATTTCTTTTGCATTCTCAGCAACGGCCTTTAACTGACGGCTACTCCGGTAGGTCAGGTCCTCGAATAGTTGCCCCCATAATGAGGAGGAAGCAGTCATTGCTGTATCTATATTGGCCAGTTCTTTATCACGTAATTTCTCTGCTTCTGCAATAGCCATATCAACCAGCCAGGAGTTTTCATCATTCCTCTGATTTTTAAGGGCTGTTATGTCTCTTTCAAAATCTTCTTCAATCTTCAGGCGCTGATAAGAGTAATCACCATATTTTATCAACATATTATCGAGGAGATCCTTTTCTGATTTATCCCGGTATTTGTTGGCCATGGTAGTATATTGCTTAAGCATGAGCTGTTGTTCTGCGGAAAGATCATTTACTGTAAATGTTTGGGTAAACTGGGATTCATCTTTCCCCGGGTTTTCCTGCATCCACAAAGTTTTCTGATGTTCCCTCAGCTGCTTAATCCACTCTTCCTGTCTCTCTTCATTCTCACGGATTAGACGGTCATAGTTGACTTTCAGTTGTGCCCGTTCTTTCTCGAACCCTTCTTCCATAGCATCAACCTCCGCCTGCCGGATATCAAACTGGGATTGTCTTACCTGATCGGAAAGAGTCTTCGTAAATTCTTTGTTTAGTTTGGCAATGGTATTTGTCCGGGCCTGGGTATTGTAGATGTTCTCAATCTGGAGAGTATCAAGTTCCTGCTGTAATTTACGTACCAGGTCCTGTGCCTCTTTCGTTTTATCCTGAGACAGTTTATTGATTTCTTTTTTCAGATAGCTTATATAGCCCTCGTTTTCTCCCTGAGTACTGATAATATCCTCCAATTTGATGTTAGTATATCCCCCAGCTTTTTTAATGATGTCGAATGCCTGATCAGAGGACATGTATTGTAAAAGCTTCTGGTACTCCTGTCTGGCGGATTTGGTTAAGTCGATTTGTGTCTGGAGCTTCTTTATGACATTGTTATCCTTATCAGGAATGCCAAGAGATGTTTTAGCATTGGTAAGACCAGATAGATTCTTCTGTGATTTGGTATATTCCTCTTTCCACTGCTTTTCTAAAGCGGTAGGGGTATAACCAGAAGGAAAAGACATCGTAGAGAAATCAAAGCCGGCTTTAATCATTAGTGGCTTCATATTATCCACCCGATCCTTTTCCTTTTTGATTTCCTTCTGGATAAGGTCGATTACTTCGGGGATATCGGTAGTAATATCAATCTTTGCACGTAGATCCTCATTGACCAAATCTTTCAAATCATCTTTCCATGTCCGGACAACTTCTTTGGCATCTTTCGCTTTGTCAATAAGCTGATCTACTTCGTCCGGAAAACGTTTTATCCACTCAGCCTGAATAAATTCTTTTTGTAAACCGAGGTCTTCCGGATGAGCAGCCTTAGCAACATTTTCTATCCTTGCTTTGAATGCCTCTGCTTTCTCCTCATATTCACTTGTTTTTTTATCTAAGTTAGTAATAGCCTTGTCCAGGTTACTTACGGAAACACCAGCAAATAAATTACTCATATTGTCCCGGGGATTATCCTTATTTCCCATGTAGACAGTATGGCGTAGTTGTTTTTGGATTGAAGCATACTTTTCGTATAAAACCTTTACCTTCTCTTCATCCGGCATGGATGATTCAATGATCTCATTAAATAGCTTCTTAAAACTTTCCGGTAACCGGGCATTTTTTGTTTCCAGTTCCTTAAAACGAGAAAATAGGGTAATATAAGTACTCTGAATATTTACCTGTTCTTTTTCAAGTTTCTCCCGTGCATTGGCTAAATCCTCAGCTGCTTTATCAAAATTACTTTCAACAGCGTATTTCTCTAATGATATCTCTGCTAGTTTCCTTCTGTTATATACTTCCAGTCTGCTGGTTAAAACCTCCAAAGCATCCGCTTCATTTTCGATACCCTCAACGATATCCGGATTAATTTCCTTAAGTTGCTTAAGGATTTTCACTCTTTCCTCTTCTTTGAGGTTGGCATCTTTGAGTTTTTTTTTACCAGTAGATTGGTCTGGGTAAATTCATCCCGGAGAGGTTTAACGGCATCTTCTACTGCTTGTTTTTTGGCATGCTCAGCCTTAATAAGCTGCCAAATAGCTAAACAGGCTCCGGTGATAGCTGTAGCGATAAGAATATAAGGATTAGCCGCAGCCGACAAATTAAATGCTCGTTGGGCAGCGGTAAGCAATCCTAACTGTTTACGCATATCCTTAATTTGATTGATACCCTCTTTAAACCGGAGGGCTTTCTGTAAAAGGATGGTAGTCCAGAGAGCAGCCCGGTATGCTCCGTAGGTACCGATTAGGACAGTCAAAGCACCCACGATCTCATCATAGTGGGAAATCATAAAGGAACCGAACTCTATTCCTTTCTTCATCGCATCCTGATACTTGATACCAAGTTCATTCAGTTTGGTATCCCAGTCATCCATAAGCTGGCCCCAGGAAGCAGAGAGGTTATTCATCTGTTTCTCCATGATGCCACCGAACATCTGACCTTCGGAGGTGAGGTGTTGAAGGACTTTTTCCAGATGTTCAAATTTAACAGAGGAAGAATCTATCTGAATACCCAAATCTTTAAGAACATCCGTAACAACCACACCATTGTTGGCCCAACTCTGTAAGCCCATAGCATCAACCTTACCAACATTTTTCGCTTTGTTATACAGATCTACCAGGTTCGATAATGATTTTCCACTACCAGCAGCAATATTAGAGAGCCTATCAAGTACTGGGATAACATCCTCAACATCCGTCCGGAAAGCAATCAGTTTTTTTTACTCTGTTCAGTAAGATCAGAGAACTCGAACATGTTGTACCAGGCATAGTCTTGGAGATCGTTCATAAATTTGGAGGCTTTCTCTGCTGATCCCAGAAAGACAGTCATTGCACTTTCTGTATCCTGAAAAGCTGA
Source organism: Tannerellaceae bacterium (assembly GCA_020860805.1). Lineage (GTDB taxonomy): Bacteria > Bacteroidota > Bacteroidia > Bacteroidales > Tannerellaceae > UBA4116. Next base: position 3,474 of record JAJBTP010000442.1, read on the forward strand.
ACGAACTTTATATATTTGCTGGACATATTTAGTGGCGCTGGCTAAAGTTAAAGCTCCTGCAATGGATTTTCCTACATTACTCCATGCTTTATCTATTCTGGCTGCTTCTGCCTCTACCGTATCAGAGATACCGGAGAAGACTTCGGTTGCCTCCCGGGCATCGCTCTTTAGTTCAGAATTATCAATTCCTATCCCGTACCATAACTTTCCAAGGTAACTCATCGTCTACGCACTACTACTTCATCATCATCACTAAAATTATCCGGATTATTTGCATCGAGTAATTCATCAAATTCCGGCTCTTCATCCTTTTCATCATCATAACTCGGTAGTACCGAACTATACATTATCAGATTTTGATAGCTTAAATTGTAAAGGACGTCATTAAAAGACATCCCGAACTCTTTTGCTATTCCCGCGACCGTTGCCCAGATGCTGTCATTTTTTCCACCTCCTTTGTGGGCTTTAGAAGATTTATTTCGCTCAGGGAAGTGGAAAGCCCGAAAAAATGGTGTACATGCATTAAGCGAAGGACCTCGACTGTTAATTTTGCAATCTCCTTAGGAGTTAAATTTTTCAGTAGATGTTCAGCCAGCTCCTTCTTTTTATCTACAATCTTCTTTCGACGGATGAGGCCAAAGAACCAGGTTTTTGTGATTTCCTCCTGTAATCCTTTCGCCCCTAAAATAAGCACTGCAGGAATCTCTCCTAACATACGACAGTCTTTTGCGATCCGGAGAGTTTCATTTAGTATATCCTCCTCCGTTTTAACAGGTCTAAGTGCAGGCATCTGTGAGGCCAATTCCGAAACCAAAATAAGGGTGGCAATAGAGGGAGGAGCAACCTCATACTCCTTCCCTCCAACTTTTACGATTTTATCCTTCTCCAGAATAGCACCTGCAACTTCTGATTCAGTCGTTTCCATTGTCATCACTGTTGTTACCTGAATTCAGATCCGGATCATCTTCGTTCTCATCATCATCCGGTTCCGGATCTGGCTCAGGCTCAATTATGCTTTTTTTTTAAACTTTGTGTACAGTTCCCCATCATCACCACATTCCAAAAAGGTAAAGGTGAGATCCGCATACATCCCCTCTTCCTCTGAATAGCCTTCTTTATAAGCCACAGAAGTTTTCCGGGCCCGGATACCAGTAGCACCGATATTTTTCGGTGTAACTTCAACAGAGTAATTATCGGTTACAATCAGAGATTTCACCTTTAATTCATCCTTCGTGGAATCATGGGTTGCATCCAGAAGTTTAGCCAGAAACGCAAAATCCGGCTCAATAATCCGGGTTGTCAGGGTGATGTCTCCGTCCTGTTGTTCCCGGGCAACTAATTTCCCGCCTGTTGCTTTTGCTTCCAGTACTTCTCCCTCTGCAGATTCAAGAGACGTGGATTTATCTTTGATTGTTCCGACACTCTCTAACGTGTCAGCCATAGCATCGTTATCACCTGTTTTTCCAATAGTGATCACGCATTTGCTCCATGACATTATTTTCATCGTTATATACTTTTTAATGAATTAATCTTTGATACCGTAGACGGATATATATAAAGTGTTCCCCAATATCTTCCGAAGGAATAGACTGGGGAGTAGTATCCATCTCAAATAAATATTCTGAGGACTTGAATGAACCAACCATTTTAATGACTAACATTTGCAGAACTGCAACCCGCGCGATATTTTCCACCGGGTCCTCATATCCTTGTACAGAAATATCCGGAATATAGATATTGATAACAACGATACCAGTCTGAATCTGATCATCCAGGCCTGTTAAAAATTTTACGACAATATCTTCTTTTTCGGAGTTCTTCGGACGCATTCCCTTCCGGTAAACATTACCGCTGACTTTCTTTGCCAAAGGAGACTTTTTTACCAACTGGTAAACGTCCTCCTCAATCTGTTTTTCTGTCTTAATCATCAACTTTGAGTTGCCTCATTAATACGGGTAATTGCTTTTCCGCATATAAGCGACTACCCGTAAGTACATCAAACCCTTTCGCTTCTACATAGATTGCATAGTTCATACCGGCAACGATTATAAGCGCAAATCCTTTCTGTTGTTCCCGGGCCAAATCTCTAAGGAAAGTTTCACCTTCGCGAACCCCCGTGGATTTATCTGTACCTTTGGACGCTTCCTGGCATGATAATTTTTGTATAGCACCGTTATAAATCACACAATAGCCGATAGAACTCCTTAGATTTCCGGTTTGATCCATGTAAGTATCATTCAGCCGGGCCCGGTTAACACATTTCTCTCCGAGGTAACATAAAAAAGTAACGATAGCCTTTACCTGGTTCTCAGAACTGGTTGCAGCAATCAGCTTACGTTCAATATCTGAGAGTGAGGGTTTACGTCTTACAGGCATTATACTATTATTTTAATCCGGCCGACTTTTGGAAACTCCTCAATATTCTGAACCTGAAATACACCCAGTTCCACACCATGACGGGAAAGAGACACTTTTGTAATGGTCAATTCACAGGCTCCTTTTTTCAGTAGAACTGTATAAGAGGCAACAGTAAACTTTCCATCCTCATACTTCCCATTATGGTTATGAGTGTTTGTTACAATTTGACAAGGTATAGGATCACTCCAGGACTCTTCCGATTTTACGGGTTCGCCCTTTTTGTTTATCCCTCCTCCAGTTAGGATCGAATATTTTAGATATCCATTTGTGTTCATCTTACCATGAATCAGATCCGTCTTCAATCGTGCTTACACTGACATACAAAGAAGCATCTATCCCGAGTAATGCACATTCCCGGATCACATTCTCCTTTACTTTACCCAAATCAACCGCATTGGACACCCCACCTTCTGAGTGAGATGTTTCAACATTATTGGATATAATCCGGATAGCGAGAATTGCAATTTTCCTTTTACACTCCACACTATATTCATCACCCGGTTTTAAACCGTCTTCTAAAAGGGTAAATTCCAAAATCGACTCATCCGGATAAAAGGATGGGAAAAGGAACGAACATTTATGGGATAGAGCTTCTAAATTTGTCATAGATAACCTAAACTAAATTATTCATCACCATCAGGGTCTGGATTGTCTCCCTCAGTACTCACGGCAGATTTGATTTCAATATACCGGCTTTCAATTGCAGTAATAACACCAGAACGAGGATTCGGTCTGGCTGTCTCACGAGCGAGTGCAATCAGAAGAACCTGCGGATCTTCACAGGCCTGAACCTGGACAATGACTAACGCTTCCGGAAGATGCAGGGTAATACCTCCTGAATTAATAATAATCTTATCGGAATCCTGAACTCCTCTTACTGTCACAGAGACAATACCATTCATACAAGTAATGATTGGTACAGCGCGCCAGGAAGCCTGTGTATATTCGGTTGCTGTTTGACCAGTTGATTCTCCAGTAGTCCATTTAGCAATACGGATACCATGATCTGCATTCGTATACTGAACATTCGGGTCCGGAAGGATTTCATTATCCTCAACAGCGGGCTGAACTACACCCAGTTTTCCATCTGTGGTTTGCGGAATGAAAGCAATCACATTGTCATCCCATGGGTTAATCGTATTGGGTCTTCCGTCTTTTTCATAGGCTGTCCGTTTATTGATCTCCACCAGTGGAGGAATCTTCATAGATTGCAGATAGTTGTTGAGTTCAACTTCTGTTACAGAACGGGTATTTTTGTCTTTACCTAAAATAGATTGACGGATGTTGAAACACCGTAGAAGCCAATACTTAATGTCCGGAGCCATCCAAATCTCTTTCAGTGGAATTCCTTTCGCGTTGTATTCATATACAATTTTTTGCAGATAAGCGGAAACATCCACTTTCGGATTCAGAAGATTTTCCTCTGACCAATCAAGTGTTACAGCCCGGATATTTTCTTCCGGCATTCCGTAGTCAATCTCAAACATACGTCCGTCAGGATTGTCAATCGTCGGGCTAAAAGTAGCCACACCTAAATGTGAGATGGCTTTTAGGATCATTTCATCGGTTACATCTTTACAGCCTAAGTATGCATCCTTATATTCACCTTTGATAATCTTTAAGATTTCAGCAAGTTTCTGCTGGTCAGTTGCCCGGGGACTTTCCATTAATTGGAGTAAAGCACGGAGCTCTTTCACGTCCATCGGGAATTTGTGACCGAAACGGGGGATTTCTCCTGTCCAGATCTCGAACCCTCTTTTTGCACGTAGTGGAGTGGCAGCATCATTACCAATTACGGATGCACGGATACGGATGCCGTACCGTCCCATAATACCCTCAGCGGTGAGGCCGAGTTGAGGAATCTTATACTCCATCAAACGATCTGTATAAGTCTGCTCAAAAAGAGTCTTTTGCTGCAAAGAGGCCTGATCAAACATGATCTGCATAGTACCGAGAAAGTCAATAGGCTTTCCGGTCTTTACATCGTTAATTCTAAAATTTGAATAAATTGATTTCATCTATCATCCTCCTTTCTTTACAGCGAGCCAGTAAACTGGATATTGTGATTAGTCTTGAGCAAATGCCCTTCTTTGAATTCTTCCGGAATCGGAGGAACACGTCTTTCATAGAAGTAGCCACCTTTGGATGATGTCGTAACATCCAAACTCGTTTCAAAATGCCCGACAGTTGTACCCAATAGTTCTGCACCAATACTGAGGCCTTGAGGTGAAGTAACCGGATAAACGGCTTTTCCGTCTTCACCTTCTACCACCTGGAATAAACCATCACCGACTTTAAGGGAGGAAATCTGAGAGGACAATTCAATTACACAGCCACCTTTAGTAATTTGAATTGTTTTGATAGTAGGAGCATCAGAGAAGTTCCCCGTTGCTTTCGGCAGAACACTATCATTCACAACGAAGATAGGACGAAGGAATTCATTACATTCTAACGTCACTATCTTCGGGTCCTCTGGGCTGATTACTACAACCCGGGACGCTTTCAACACCACAACCGTCCTTGCAGAATCATCATACTGTGATAATGATCCTGCCGGAATGATAACTCCGGGGTTAATCTTAACCTTAGTAAGATCAAGATTAAAACCACCTACCACTCCAACCGCTGGCGACACAGTACAAATCGGACGGTTTCCACCAAAAACTTGTTTTCTAAACTTCATTTACTGAAATAATTAAGATTATAAACCTTAGTCTACGACACAGTCTTTCATCCAATCTTCCGCAAGCTCTTTCAAAGCTTCACCTTCTGATGTGGGAGAGCCTGGTTCATTGGCCGGTTTTAATCCTCGGTTGATTAAGTCCTGTTTGACTTCGGTAAGGAATGTCTTTACATCCTTATCCTCCGGAACAGTAATGAATTTCATGTCATCCTCAGTTAACCCCCAGCGCTTTCATTTCATTAGCTATGGAAGTTTGGCGAGCGGTAGCAGCTTCTTTTTCTTTGAATGGTTTTATCGCCTCGGTAACTTTTTCATCCACCAAAGCGGCCAACTCTTCTTTTGTCAAAGAAAGTTTCCCATCATCGTTTCCACCTTTACCCTCATCCTCTTTATTTACAGGTTTCCCGTCCTTAAGCCCGTGCTTCTCTTCATAATTTCTTACAGAAGTGTTAGTCGCTTCATTCGCCCGGTAATCCCCGTACGAAGTGAGTACGTCTTGAAAACTTACACCGTCCGAAATAGCCGTTACTTGGTTTTCTTCCGTCACATTCTCCGCTTTTTTTGCCGCTATCCTTTCCAGAATAGTATCCTGAACCCCTGGAAATTTAGTTTTCAGTGCATCTAAAATCTTCTTTTTTCATAACTAAATCATGTTTATGGGGTAAAGATAAAAATTTTTTATTACATGATATTCTTTATAT
>JAJBTP010000420.1 GCA_020860805.1 Tannerellaceae bacterium
TACCGGTGGCAGATTATGTAGCCCTCTCATTCCTATCAGCGCATTATTTATTCCTGGTTCATCTGAAATATTAATTCGTCTTTGAACGGGGTCAAAATGGTCGTTCAAAACGGCTTTCAGATAGCAAATCTGCCCATTGTATGTCATCCGGTAGTTACTGTCTTCCCGGAAACGCAGGAACCGGGTATACATTTCACATACAGGAGTTACTATCGAATAGGGCAGCCCTACCAGGATAGGTTTCCGTAGAAAGGTAGGGAGTAGGATAAAGACCAGTTTCCGGATTTGAATATCATATTTACTCATCTCTATCGTCTCCGCTTAATTGTTCGTAAGGCTTCATTTCCAAATTAATCTTATCGGCCTTGTAATAACCTGCATGAGGAGTAGCCCGGACCTGAATAGCCATAAAGTCTTCATCATCCATTCCTTTCTTTTCCACATCTTTCAGATAAGTGATTTTGACACCCTCTACTGCCTGAATCAGGTTGGTAAGTTCCATATTGGTATATTCGCCATTAAACGGTAGGTTCTCTATATAATTGACGATGGTCTGGTGACAATTATTTTTTACAGTTTCAGCTGCTATCATCGGATTATAATAAATACGTACGCTACACCGGAATAAATCAGGTTCACTGTTTACAACCTGAACATATACACCTGCATCCTTTATCTGGCTTAGATAAACTTCCAGTTCACTTTCTGTCCCGGCATCCAGAGGTACACGCCGTATTATCTCTTCCCCGTTTTCATTTTTTTCTTTCACTTCACCGGCTACTTTAATCTGTAATACAGACAGATTTTTAAGTTCTGCGGCAACAGCATGCTTGATTACACGTGCCTCTTCAATCTGTTCTTCTGTCATATCATGGGTATCAAACCGGTCGGTTTCTTCGATAAGGTCTACCCCTTTCAGAAAATTCAGTGCTTTATCCCGGTACCATTTGACACGGTGAGGCAAAATTTCTTCAATCTGATGATTTACATCCTGCTGGTGAGCTTCGAATAATTTTTCCAGTAACCAGATAGAAACTGAAACAATGTAAAAGAGGATGTTAATGATGGATACCTTGCTGAAGTAATCCGAAAATTTTTCTCCTGTCGCAAACTCAAACTTTTTGGCCACTTCATCATTTTGCATGAAATCAGTTGCCATTGTATCTTTAATTTCTTCTATTGTTCTCATATGTTTACTCAGCTTACAATAAAGTTAATTTCAATAGCCATGTAACCGATACCATCCCAGGGAGCCATCTCTCTTTCTTCCTGTGTCAGGGCGGTTGCCGGCTGTATATTTTTCTGTATTTTTCCTTTGGCTACCCATTCCGGCTGGTATTCGAGTAGTGTACCAGGTTCCGGGTCATCCGTAACCGACAGACCGTTTAACTCGGCCAGTTCCAGTATTTTATCCAGGGAGCCACACTCCTGGACAGCAAAGTCAGGAAGTGTTTGCCTGTTTTTAATTATATTCTGCATCGATTGTTAGTTTTTTAGTTTTAAAATCAATGTCTACATCCCGGACAATCATATCGTCCGCCTCTAACTGTAGAAGAACTTCCCGTTTCCAGCCTACCGTTTCATGGTCGGCAATTATATCTGTGATACCTGTCCCCAGGGAAGGATATTCTTTCAGTTCCCCTTTAAACGCTTGCAGGATAAGCGCCTGGTTCTGATAGGTGATATACCCCACTTCCAATCCTTCTGTGTATCGTCCTGTACTGTTTTTCTGAAAAGAGAGTTGTAAATCTCCCGTTTCAGGATCCAATAATAGTCCTATATTCTTTCCCATTAATGTTTAATTTTAGTGTTTTCGTAATCTGCTTTATTAAAAGAAGTGGCACTATTAACAGTTCCTCCGGTAAGAAATCCTGTAGTATTTCCTTGTGGATGAGTATGATTATGGGACTTATAAGCTGTTATAAAATCATTTACTATTTCTGTCAGTGCATTTAATTTGTCCGTTAACTTCTCTATCCGGATTAATCCTCCCTGGCTTCCTCCGTTGAAAATAATTTGTTCACCAGCCGGAGGGTTTGTATCTTTTTCATCCTCCTCCTCATTTTCAGCTATGTTACTCATTTTTGTATCTGCACTATTATTACCTGTACCTATCTCAATAGTATCTTCTCCGGTCCGCAGATTTATTCGGCCGTCGGTTACCTCTATAAAGCTTTCCCCTACTTCTATAGTGACAGATGTATCATTCGTAAAAAGGGTTGTGTCTCCTTTATGAATCTGTATAGAATCTATTTCTGAGTAGGCTATGGCTACCAGTTCACGGAGTTCACCATTCGAAATATCAGCTACCAGAATTGCACTCCCTATCATGGGAGTAATCAAAACGCCATTTTCAGCACCGTTAGTAATAGAGGCCAGGTGGATACCCGGAATCTCAAATGCATCCATCTTTGCCCGGCAAAGGTCTCCTTCTACCGAAACGACCTCCATCAGGCGGAATGGATACCGTGCTTTGTCTGTTCCTGTAATACCACGTAACAGGCTTTTTATTTTTGAACTTTTATCCATTACACTATTTTTTTACCAAATGTTACTTTTCGTTTTCCTCCCTGTGAAGAGAAAGAAGTCTCAACTGCCACAACATAATAAACACCATTTCTGAACTCATACTCCTTATCCCGTATTTCAGCCAGGCAGGTAGGTTCTACATAGGGTATCAACCAGCCAGTGACCGAGCCTTCATAGGAGGCGTAATTATTTATCATTAGTTCTTCCTCTGCTCTGGTTTCCAGCGTGGCAACATCCGAAACGCCTTCCATCTTAACCGTGATTTTATCGCCCCCTTCTGTTCCTTTTTTAATTTTTAAAACCTGTCCCCGCTGATCCGTACCTTCTACAATTACCAGAAATTTCTTTTTGGAGTTGTCGTTGTAGGTAAGTTCTGATTTTTCAATATTGATGGCAAAGTCATAAATAACTTTAGTTCCCTGCCAGGAATAATGAGGGTGTATATGGAGCGTTTCCTCTTTGAAAAAGATGTTAGCTTTGCTCTCTTCCTGTATCTTTTTGAGAACTTCCAGTCCGGTCATATTATAAATGGTGAACTTATCATACAGGAAGGGATAATCACATTCCAGTTGGAGTGTGCCTGCCTCATCGACATCCTTTATCACTTGTGTAAGAATATCTTTGATGATAGAATTCTCCAATACTATGTCTGTCAGTTCCCGGCGGAAGGTGTAAAGCTCGTCTTCGCATTCTATTTTTATAGCACCACCATCGGTTGTGACTGACTGTACGTAGCCTTCAAACTCTACCGGTAAATCATCCTTTTCTGCGTTGTATCCCAGCCGTATGGTAACCTCATCTCCGATACTGATTTTATCTTCTATCTCCAGCGCTTTGTTATTATGTGCTGAGGGTAGGGTAATGGTGGCCGTATCAGCCAGGTTTTCAACACTTTTTTTATGGTCACACTATCCAGCATCCGCAGTTTGTAAGTGCCTATTGTTATATCAAAATCAAGTGCAAACATACTTATGAATTTATAAGGAGTTCCGCCTGTGTATCACTGTAGGCTTTAATTTCGAACTGCTGGTTGTTAATACCTTTGGTATGAGGAAAACTAATACTCTGTATTGCCAGAAATTTAATACCCATCGTAAGTAGCATTTCCTGGTCTACCTCTATTGCCTGTTTTTCCTGAAAAAGGTTCAGAAGGGTACGTACATGGTTGGCCGGAAAATGTTGGCTACTGGAAGTAGTCAGCATTCCCTGGATAGTAACTTCAAAATCATCCTGGCTCCACCGTTCTTCGATGGTTCCATGATTCCTTGCTTTAGCTACATTGCGCCGTACGATTACATTTTTAGTACTGACAGAAACCAATGGTTCCAGCGGAAAAGGTATCCACTCCGTTGTGTTAATTTTCCGGACATTCATGGGCATCTGTGAATGCACGATTTCCAAACCTGTCGAAGTTTCGTAGTCTTTTTCACCGGACTCTGTTTCGTATGAAAGACGCCCGGTCGGGGATGGGGCTGGTTCGTTTATATCCTCGTTTACCGGACTGTTCATCCGGTTAGTCAGTTTTACCCCACCTGGTGAAGTAAGCCTGGTAAAGTCAAATTCTATTTTGTTTCCCATCATTGTGCTGAATAAGCCATTTGTAAAACATTCATTAACGCATTCTCAACTTCTTTCTGCATGTCTTCCCGGTTGGTTTCAAACTCACCGTTGAAAATGAGATTTTCTATCATGGAACCCAGGTTGATAGTTATCGATTTCCCTGTGTTACCTCCTGCAGAAATGGAAGAAACCATATGACTGGTTTCCGGATTATTGATTCCTTGCGAATCATTGTTTAAAAAAGACTCTTGCTGAGTAAATTTCGTAGTAGTGGTTGACAGGTTTGTTTCTTCAATTCCGGTAAAACCATAATCCTGAGCTGTGGGAATATAAGGTGTCTCCTGTGAATACCCACCCGCAGTACTTTGTTCACCAATTCCGAACACAGGAAGTGTATAGCCTCCTATAGAGCCAACTTTTTCAGGGGTTTCTGCAGGTGGTTGTTCCTGATTATTTGCGTTTTCTTCCAGTTGTTTTTTCCGGTTATCTATGTTGGCATTCAGTTTGTCAATTTCAGCCTGGTGTTCCTCTTTATTACCCAGTCCAAGCATCTTTTTAAACTTAAGCCATCCGATAATTATTTTGTCAAAACTATTCTGGAAGAAAACCTCTACACTTTCAAAATTTTTACGCAGAAAAGAAATCGCTGCAACTACCCCTATTATGCCTACCATTAGCATCCCAAACGGACTCAGGCTCATGACCAGATTGAGGCCGGCCTGTATCGCTGTCCATACTAATTTGCTTTTTGAAATAATCATAGTCCAGGTATTAAATAGCATTGTTTTTAAAGTTGCCATACCCAGTTGAATCGATGTTATAATAAGGTTTTGTGCCACAACTGCTAAAATTCCAGCTAATCCTACTAATATAGGGAATCCGCTTTCTATCACTTCGTATAGCCAGGCAACACCGGAAACGGCAGATGCAATAACGCCTGTAATCATATCAAATCCAACCGAACAGATGTTGGCCACAGTATTTACTACTGCCACAATTTTTCCCTGGTGGGTTTCAAATAAACTGACGATAACATCAATTTTTTTACTTACCGTATCAAATAGGGGCATAAGGGAAATCATAACTTTTTCATATAAACTACCTATACGGGCCTGCAAACTTTTCATTGCATGGGTGTGTTTCTGCATTTTTCCTTCGGGTGTAGCTGCTAAGGCTTCATTAACGCCTCCGATGGAGGTTTTCATCGCTTCTGATAAAATGGCAACTTTTTCAGATTCCTCCCCGTATTTTAATACCTCTTTCTGGGCCTCATTCAATTTAACTCCACAGGCTTCCAATCCCTGAACTTCTCCTTTTAATGCATTCCCCATCAGTTGAGCCATACTGGTAGCATCTGACTGGGAGGCCGATAATCCATGTTCTTTGGCTATCAGGTCGTTCATCAGTGGAATAAGACTTTTGATATGTTCTCCTTTTTGGATATACCCTGCCAGTTCGGTAGCTCCTGCTGTCTGGATATTTTTTGAGATAACTCCCATTTTTTCCTGTGCGGAAGTAACTTTTCGTATAGCATCTATTTCTTCAGCGCTACTCTGAGTTGTCTTTTGCATTTTCAGGGATAGTTTTTCTTCAGCTTTTGACTGAGCTTCCCAGGCGGCTTTCGAGCCTTTCAGAAAATTGCTTACACTACTCATCGCCTGCTGGAACAGGGCTGTCGGATTAATAAGACCTATCGCCATCTTTCCGACTCCGGAAAATGTACTTTTAAGTTCTCCCAAAGCTTTCTGATATTCTTCAGTAGAAGCAGTGGTTGTTTTAAATGTACTGCCTACTTTTTGAATATTTCTGCCGGAGAAGCACTTGTAAATGCATTCCATTTCTGAGTAATTTTCTCGATGGGATTAATTGTAGTTGTGATGGAATCTTTTACATTCAGGAATGTTTCTTTCAGATTGATACTCTTAAGGTCATTCCATTTTTGTTTGAGTTTTTCCTTTGCCGGTATAAGCGATTTTGTCTTTTGAAGTAATCCATCAAACATAGTTGAATTGGAAGATAGTACATCCTTTAAATATAACCCACCGGTATACAGTCCTATAATTTCTACATTCAACTGCTTCAGGGCTGCTTTTGACCCGTTGGAAATTAAAACTTTTAAAGCCTCATAGGAGTCTTTCAGTGGAGTTGCATTCAATTGATTCAGTGCATTCTGTATTTTTTGAAAAAATTCTACTGGTTGAGTTGCTTTTGCTTCTTGAATATTGCTCGTAAGACTTTTACCGGTATTCTCACAGGTTTCATTGACTTTCTGACATTCAATATTTAATTGAGACACATTATCAATGATATTTACTATAAGTGTATCTACCGGAGAAATGGCTGTATGAATATTTTCCATACTACCGGTAGTCTGATTTATACTACTTTCAATATCTTTACTGAGATTTTGGATAGATTGAAAATTTTCGACTATATCTCTGGATGTGGTAACAATCTGTTGCATATCTTCAGCCAGATTTCCTAATCCATTGTTTTCCATATTACTACTCTATTTTTTGAGGGTCTTTAAACTCTCAGAGAGCGTGGTCATTTTCTCTATATTTTCACTGGGCACGAATTATTTTACTGTACTCAGGGCGGTAACTGCAGTATACAGGTCCTTTATCGTTCCCCCCAGACTTTGCATTACTTTCATCGTTGAACTTACCTGTTTTTCTACCTGCGTAAGAATATTTATATGCTGGTTGTAAGCAGTATTTAAACTGGTAAGTTGTTCGATATTTTCTTTATTTATTTCTGTTGACATATGAATCTGTTTTTTTAAATGAAAAATGAAAAGCAGGATCACTTTTCATTTTCCATTGGGGTCATTTTTACGGAGCCAACTCAGCTCATTTACTCGCATTGCCCACTCCGTATCGTCAAGGCTATCCGGGTCGATGTTGGAGGTAGTACCGGAGCTGTGCATCCAATTTACGGATCACATCCCGGTCCTCCCTCTCATATAAACCGGTAGCCGTTAGAGCGTTTCCAGTTCAGCCTGTTTAAGCTCGATAATTTTATCCAGCACGCCACAGGCAGCCATGAACATATCGTCGTCTTTGCGAACTAATTCGCTTCCACCCAGCCAACATTCACGCATCAGCGTTTCGTTGAATTTTAAAGGGTCTGTTTTTCCCGCTACAGTTGCGTACGAGATGGCACGCCGGTTGGGTTTACGCAGATAGCATACATGACCTTCTGTTTTGATGCAGAATACGGTTCCATACTTTTCTTTCCATTCCTGGATTTGGCTTTCAGTGGCCTGACCTGTTAATTTCTCTTTTGACATCGGTTTTCTGTTTTAAAATGTTATTTTACTACTGTTATTGAAGTTTTCTTTTATTCAGGAACATGATAGGAAGTGTGATTTCCATGAATTTGTCTCCCTGTTTCATCTCTTTTGTTTCTTCGGTAAATTGTACACCGATTAATTCATCGATAACCAGCGTATCACCGTTGGACGGGTTTCCGTAAGTCACTACAATTTTAAACTCGAGGTCGAGCAACGATTGTCCGTCTCCTGTGAGTGCTTCCAGTTCGGATTGTAGAAGGCCGATTTCACCTTCGAAACTTTTGTTTCCTTTCTGGATGCTCAGAGGCATATTGCCTTTACCGTAAATAGCTTCTTTTTCCTGTTTGGATGTATATTTGATTGAACGTAAACCGGTAATATCACGGTTACCCATAAACACAGTAATGTCTGCGTATTCGTATTGTCTGCTGTTAAACATTGTCTTGTAATTTTTTTAAACTGTTTTAAAACCTAATTCTGTATCGATGTATTTTGCGTATCCGTTTGGTTTTACCCGCAGGCTTACGGCTAATTTGGAGTTGGTAAGGATGGGCTGATTATGGTCGATGTAACATTGAACGCCTGTATCATTGGTGTCGGCCGGGTCATTGCCCAGGTTACCGTTGGTAGTCATGTTAGAGATAATAGCCTGTTCAACATCTCCCTGTAAAGACGCACACCAGGAGGGTGAAATTTTACCATCAGAAGAGATGGGTACTTCGTCATTCAATGTTTCAGTCAGGGTGTTGTAAGCAATGCGGTACGCTTTGTCTATCACACGGCGGTTACTCAGTGAACGGTAGTCGTCCTCAACGGCTGTAGCCAGGTTGTCGTCCGCAATAAAATAGCCTGATTTTCCTACAAATGTGCGGAAGGTGATATATCCTTTTTCATGGATAGTTTCCACATCTGCCACTTCAGCCGGTTTATCGGCGATGTAGATAGCCTGCGGGGTTAAAGCTCCGTCTTTTACACGGCTGATTTTGCGTTGTACAGGTGAAATGGCCAGACGGCCTGCTACGATACCCATACATGCGTTGCGGCTGTTGGCAATAGTATCACCGATAACGATTCCTACACGGTTGAAAGAGGCTTCTGTCAGGTCATCCAACTTTATCGTATTTCCGTTAAAGCTGTTGCCTTCCAGCAGAATAAAAATAGGAGCACGCAATTCTTCCGTAACCTGGTCGCCCAGTCCCTGTGCTACCGCGATAGATGCTGTTACATCTGCATCTAACACATCATTTTGCACTACCTGGCTGGTTGCTTTTTTGAAAGCTACCAATCCACGGATTTTACCGTTTGAAGCCTGTATTAATGCCATCGCGCCGTTGACATTGTCTTTATCCAAAACATTTTTGAATTGACTGTCTGCATCAAATCCCATAATCCATAACTCAACTCCGTTGCCGGCTTCTGCATAGAAATCTTTTACATGCCGGTACAGGTCCTGATTGTTTTCGCTTGTTACTCCTAAGGCTTCCAATTCGGCTACTTTGCGAATGGTATAAGGAGTTTGTAATTTGAAGTCGCCTTCAGCTGATGCACCCAGAGCAATAAAACCCAGACATCCGTCTGCCATTGCTTCAACTTGTCCTAATGCACCGTTAGCATACGTAATTTTTACACGTGGTAACATGTTCTTTAATTTTAATTTTTAATTAATATTTACTTGTTTGTTTTTTAAGATTTTACTATCTGTTTGTATGTTGTCAATAATCCATCCGGGACAAAAAGTGCTCCCTTTCACCCGGTTGATGTCACCAGGCGATATCCTGTTTGAAAGCCATACCTATGAAATAAAGGATTTCTTCCGTTGTCGCTCTGTGTATGACGGCTTTTGTCTGTTTGGTTTGGTGCTACTGGTTTATTGC
>JAJBTP010000057.1 GCA_020860805.1 Tannerellaceae bacterium
GTATCACCTATGGCTAAAGTTTCGGAGGGATGGACATCTATTTCTTTACAAAGAGTAAGGAGGCCGTTTCGCTTGCTTGCTTCCGGGTGAGTGAGGGTAAGTAAGCGGCCTTTGGTAAAAATACGGTAATTGTTTTCTTTCACCAGGTATTCCTTTAATGTTTGGGTTACATCTATAGAAGGAGTGGTAAGTGTATATTTATAAATAGTTTTACCGGCTTTGTAAGTCTTTATCCGTATATCCGCCCGGGTGATTTCCGGAATGGTAGAGATAGGAATATAGGTGTGACTATCTTTATGGATAAGATGTCCGCCGTCTGCATATACACCTCCCTGAAATAGAGAAAAAAGATCACCTAATCTCTTTTTGGCATACGAAACCGGAAGAGCAGTTGCCAGAAAAAGTGGTATGCGTTCAGCCAGTTGCTGAAGGGCTATCCGGTAGCTATCCGGAATTACTTTTTCTTTTGTTACGAGGGTTCCGTCAATATCAAAGAAAGCCGCTTTAACCGGATGTCTGACTGGTATTCGCCAAAGGTTATTTTGTTGCATATAAGTTTGTATTCCGCTGGTATTCAGATGGCAATAAGCAATATAGCAATCACATCTTTTTCTACCACAATCAGAAAAATTGTTCCAGGTTTGCTGATAGATATTTCCTACTTTCACCCGGCTACGGGGACACGGATAACAATCTCCTCCGGCATCTATAAAAACAGAAGTTTTACCACCACTACATTTTTTCCAGTCCGGCGAGGTAATTCCCTTTTCATAGGTAAAGAGTGGATCTATGGCTTCGAATTGTTTTTTTCATCTGCTGTTAGTTTCCGTTTCAATCCCTCCATAGCATTTATAAACAAATAAATATCCGGAGGGAGAGTTTTACGTAATCTGGTAATCAGGGGTAATTGTTCCGGATTGCCTACTATTCCAGTGCTTAATTCAATCCCGGCCTGTTTGAGTTGGATAACTTTCCGGGTGAAGGTTTCTATGGTAGTCATTTCCGGATGAAAGGTGGCCCAGAGCTTTATTTTGGAAGGAGTAACCTGTTGTTGTTCCATGGTTTGAAGGAAGGAAGATACGGAAAAAGAGAGATTCGTCTGGCATCCTATACCGCTTACATGCGATAAACCGGCCAGATGAATGAGTCCTTCCCGGTAATAGCTGTGTATCAAAGCTTCTCCATAAGGAATAAGCATGAGGCATAACGGCCGGGTTTGTTTGGCCATGGTATCACAAAATTGTTGAAAAAGCCGTTGGTCTTCCTGAACAGAGTGTTGGTTATTTTTCCTGCCAAATGGGCAATAAGAACAGGTATAGTTGCAACTATCCAGTTTACCTCTATACCATATCGAATCAATTGTTTCCCATCCATTCATAGTTCCCGGTAATACTCTTTTTCGTTATAGGTAGTCATTAATTCCCGGATAGCGGGCGAAATAAACAGTTGCCCTATATAATCAGACCACGCCATTCCTTTAGGAGTAAGTTTTATATATCCCTCTTTTTCTGCTATATATTCTTTTTCTTTCAAATGGGTAAATTCTGCTACTTCCTCCGGTGAACCAAACCTTTCTTTATATTCAGTCCGGTTAATTCCTCTGTAATAAAGCAGATTTTTAATGATAAAGCGTCTTTTTTGTTCCTCTTTACTCAGACAGATGCCATGCGTAATATGGGTAAAATCCGTTGTTGTAATATATGCTTCTAAAATCCGGCTGATACCGCCGGGATGCACTGCATATGGAGTTGCTGTATGAATATTCCCTAAGTAACTTCTACCCCCACAACCACAGGATATTATGGTTTCATCCCCACAGGAATATTCCAGGTCAACTGTCTGATTTCTGACAAACCGCCGCATAGAGGTTTGCCGGAAACCCTGTTGGAGTAATAATTCCTGTACGGTGTAATATAACTGCATATAGGTGGCATCATTTGCCCGTTTTTGTATGGTGGTTCCCGAACGGACATACAGAGGATAGATAAAAAGTTCTGTCGGATTATATTGCAGAGCTGTTTCGATGGATTTTGTAAGACTTTGCGGGGTTTGTCCTTCTATACCGTAAATTAAATCGATATTGAATTGTGGAAAGTTTGCTTCCCTGATCTTTTCCAGGGCCCTGAAAGAATCCTGTAAGGATATGCTTCGCTGGAGTTGCTTTAGCTCTTCCGGTTGAAAACTTTGGATACCAATGCTGATGCGTTCGACTCCCCGGTTACGTAAAAATTGCAAGGTTTCACCGGTAGTCTGATCAGGTGAGGTTTCTATAGAGGTAAATATATTTGCCGGGGTGACCCCAAAAATGGCAGCACTATCCAGAACCTTTTCTATTTGTGGAACTGTGAGCAGAAGAGGAGTTCCTCCACCTATCGCAAAAGAGTTAAAGTGAATTCTTCCGGTTAGTGCTGCTATTTGTTCTGCTTCTCTCCTTAAAGCATTCAGATAATTTTCGATTAACTCACCGGAGCAACCGGCTTTTGAGAAGAGGTTACAATACCCGCATTTCCGGCGGCAAAATGGGATATGGAAATAAAGAGAAGCCTCCTGGCCGGCCTGTTCATTCAATATCTTTCCTAAATCAATAGGTCCCTTAAAATTCCGGTAGGCTGTTTTATGAGGATATCCATACATATATTGTATATAAGGAGAAGGATTTAATTTCATACAGTATCGAGTATAAAGTGTTTATAAGGCACTGTATAAACTACTTCGTGTGCCATACAATGATTTTCATATCCTTCTTCTCCATAACAGGTTCCATGATCAGAAAAGGCAATCACTAACGGTTTGCTTCGTTTCCGGAAGGCTTCCAATAAACGGAGTAGTTGACTGTCCACATACCGGAAGGCTGCCGCATGGCTTTCCTTATCGTCTTTCTGTTTTCCTTCTATATAATGACAATTGGGATAATGTATAGCCGAGAAATTGATATACATAAAGATACGTTGCTCATCCGGATATGCCTGTAGTTTTTGGATAGCAAAGTTAATCTGTTTTCTTGTGCTCTCTTTTTCCGGACAACCGAAGGAGGTGCGCCAGTAACTTTTCTTAAAATAGGAGGGAAAAACGTTTCCGATCGCATTTCTTTTACTAAAGAAATGTACGCCTCCGATACAAATGGTTTCATATCCCTGGTTGGCAAGACTTTCTACAAAGGTTGCTTCTGTATAAGTATAACAGCCTTCCGGACCTGTACGTCCGGTACCTGCCCGTTCAGGAAAGAAAAGAGCATGGCGGTCACATATTTTATCCGGTTCCACGGGTGAGGGAAAAAGCCGGCAAAAATAGCGAAGTGAGACGGATAGGTAAAGGTCCCGGGTGCATGCCGTTTTTCCCATTTTCCTCCGTATTTACTGATTACGGGAGTACCTCCCTTTATTTCTTCTTCTATGCAAACATCATAACGAAGAGTATCAAAACAGAGCATCAGGATGTCCTGTTTACCAATCACTTCATTCATATTGATTTTACCCATGCTGTCAGTTGATTCTTATAGATCCTGTTTTCATTAAATATATCTTCATAAATATGATCTCCTTGTCCGTTTACTTCAATAATATACGGCTGGCTATTATCTTTCCGGAGAAGTACATCTACTCCTCCGTAATACAGGTCCGTTTGTTGAACTGCCTGGGTACTTATCCGGTAGATGTCTTTTTTCAGTTCCTCAGGCAGGTTAAGCGTCGCAAAAGAATGTGCCCTATTGTTCAGATGTAGATTGGTGATGGTTCCTTTACTACACCGGACTACAATATGTTCTACAGTTCCTACACGGCATACCACCCGTAAATCATATGTTTCGTTATTTACCTTTTCTTTGGGAATCCATTGTTCTGCCAGTGCCCCACATTGACAAACAGTATCTACTAAGTCTTTGATTCCGGATAGGTCTGTCCATCTCCGGATTCGTTTAGTGTTTCTTACTATTCCTGCATCAATATTCAGGGGAGTATATACAATCCATTCTCCTGAAACCGGATGACGCCGGATAGCCATTATACCTCCCGCCCCGGAACCAAAACGAGGTTTCAGGAAAAGGGAAGATATACGGCCTGTAGAGAGAAAAGTTTCCAATTCGTCAAAACAACTTACCTCTTCCAACAAAACGGGAGTAACCGGTAATCCGGTAAGGTATCGTTTCGCTTCTACTTTATCAAGTGTTCGAAGGATGGCTTCCGGTTGGTTCAAAAAAGTAACCGTTTGTACCGGGATGGAGGCTATTTCTTTGAGTAGCGTTATATATGAGGTACATAGCGCATGATAGGCAAGTAATCCTGTTTCCCGGTAAACCGGCGGCTCCAGTTTTATAAATAATTGTTTTTGCTCACGGATTGCTTCGGTGAGTTCCTCATAGGTTATAAAACGAATCGTTTCTCCAACCAACTTTCCTGCCTGAATGAAATATTCTGTACGGCGGGAGGGCTGGTTGGATACAACACATATGTTCATTTATTCTGTAATCATTGGGAAGTAGTCTTCCGGATCCTCATCAACATCTGCGCCATCTGTATCTACATCTACTTTAACCGGTAGTTTTTTCAATTCGGCCTGTATTTCTTCTGACATGAAGTTGTAATGCATATCAATAAATTTCAGGTGTTTAATTTTTTCTACATTATCCAACAGTAACCGGCCACCTTTATCAGTTAATACACCGCAGGAAATATCCATGGTTTCCAGTTGTGGCAGAATATCCGATTCCATAAAGAACGTTACCACTTCATCTTCTTCATGTGCGTTGACTATGCCCAGATAAGTTAATTTAGGAAATTTTTCTTTAGAGAAAAGAGGTTTCACTACGTTAATATCTCCTTCCCAACCGTAATTTTCATCTCCCAGATAAAGAATGAGTTTCTCAAGATTGGGTAAATCCGAACCGATGATATCTTCTATGACGCTGGTGGGCATACCTCCACTGATTATTTCCAGCGAAGTAAGGGTAAGACGAGCCTTTTTTCCTATGCTTAAACTGTTAGTTCCTTTAATTTTGAGTGTTTTTAACCGTGGAAAGCAATCCAGTAATTCGGATAGGTCACATTGTTCAATCCAGGAAATTTCCTGGTCTTCCATATCAATATCTCCCCAGAAAAGCTCTTCAATTTGTGCAAACTTTTCTTTATTAGCGATAATACCCTGTACTAACTCTGAACAATCTCCACTCTCAAAATCCCAGGTACCGATAACCAGTGATTTGAGTTCCGGTAATTTTTTATCTTTTAGTATTTTATCCAGTAAATCTTTTTGTGTTTTACCATTGTCATAGTCATCATATGTAAGACCATATTTTTTGACTTCTACTTTCATACTTTTAGCCGTATCTTCCTGTGTTTCCACATAGCCTTTTTTGGTCTTTTCTGAGATAAGCTTTTCTGCCTGTTTCTGTGCCTTCTCTTCTGAGTCGAAGGTTTTTACCTGTGTCTGGCCGTCTGTTCCCAGTTTTCCATAATTAACAGTAATATTAACACCTTCCACACCAATACTCCAAAACTTTTGTGATTTGAAATCCTGAAATACAAATACTCTTTTCATATTAATTCTTTTTGTTTATAAAATAGTATTATTGTTAGTTGTATGGTAAAGATATAACTTATTTCAATGTGAGATAACTTTTATTGTAGTTTGTTTATCTGCTCCCTTACTCATAAATTCAATCTCCCTTATACATCAATTGTAATTCTCCAAAGACAAAACTTACTTTCTTGTATCTCGCATGTTATTTTCACTCAGGTGGAACACCTGTTTCACCCGGATGGAACAGGTGTTCCACCTAAGTGGGTCAGCTGTTCCATCCGGGTGAAAATGATGTGGAACGCATGAGAAAATAACCCTTTATATAGGATACATAAAGCTTTTCCCATCAGAAGATTGAATTTTCTATTAGTAAAGCTGAAAAAGCCATCTTAAATGTATTATAGTTGGTTTATTTCTTCTAAAATAGCCGTTGCTGTTTCTATGTTTGGGACATTTTTTATTACGATGCTGCGTTTACCTTTTACATCTCTTAGTTCGCAGTTGCGTGGATATTGTTGGAGATAGGCTATTAATTTGCCGAAGGCATCGCTTTGGAAATAAGGACTGTCTGGATTATTCACCAGATATAGGCTCATTTGTCCCCGTTTCAGTATAATCTTTTCGATACCTAACTGACGGGCTATTCTTCTTAAACGTACCACCCGGATAAGTTCTTTTCCTTCTTTAGGTATTTTACCGAAACGGTCTGTAATACGTTCGGTAAAGGCAAGGATATCCCGTTCTTCTTCCATTTTATCTAACTCCCGGTAGAGGGAGACACGTTCCGAGTCATTCGGGATATAAGTAGGAGGAAACATTAATTCCAGGTCACTTTCGATATATGTTTCTCTTACATATTCTTCTCCGGTATTCGGTTTACCGTTATCCGGGTCTGCATACAAATCGGCAAATTCTTCCAGTTTCAGTTCATCCACAGCCTCTTCCAGAATCTTCTGGTATGTTTCATATCCCAGGTCTGCAATAAATCCACTTTGTTCGGCACCCAGCATATTACCGGCTCCACGGATATCCAGGTCTTGCATGGCAATATGGATACCGCTACCCAATTCGGCAAAGTTTTCGATAGCTTGCAAACGGCGACGGGCTTCCGGGGTTAAGGTGGAAAGTGGAGGTGCCAGCAGGTAACAGAAAGCTTTCCGGTTACTACGGCCTACACGTCCCCTTAACTGGTGAAGGTCGGAAAGTCCAAACTGGTGGGCATTGTTGATGATGATAGTGTTGGCGTTGGGTACATCAATTCCGCTTTCAATGATACTGGTTGCAATTAGTACATCGAATTCGTAATTGATAAAATCCAGTAATATCTTTTCCAGTTTTTCCGGTTCCATTTGTCCGTGTCCTACACAGATGCGTGCATCCGGAACTTCCCGTTTTACCAGGGCTTCTATTTCATAAATATTCTGTATCCGGTTGTTGATAAAAAAGACCTGGCCGTTACGGCTCATTTCAAAGTTGATAGCATCCCGTATGATATCCGGATCAAAACGGTCTACTTCTGTCTGAACCGGGTAATGGTTGGGTGGAGGGGTGGTTATGCTACTTAAATCACGGGCACCCATTAAAGAGAACTGTAAGGTTCGTGGAATAGGGGTTGCTGTCATGGTCAATGTATCTACATTGGATTTCATCTGGCGTAGTTTCTCTTTGACTGATACACCAAATTTCTGCTCTTCATCAATTATAAGTAGCCCCAGATTTTTGAACTGTACATCTTTACTCACCAACCGGTGCGTGCCTATCAGAATATCAACTTTTCCTTCCTTTACATCATTTAAGATAGCCTTGATTTGCCCGGTAGTACGTGCCCGGCTGATATATTCAATCCGGCAGGGAAAATTCCGGAGCCGTTCCGAAAAGGTTTGAAAATGCTGGAATGCCAGTACAGTAGTGGGTACCAGCACAGCTACCTGTTTATTATCTGCAACGGCTTTGAAGGCAGCCCTGATAGCAATTTCGGTTTTACCGAATCCGACATCTCCGCAAATCAGCCGGTCCATCGGGCGCAGATTCTCCATATCTGTTTTTACATCGGCCGTAGCTTTCATCTGGTCCGGTGTATCTTCATAAATAAAACTGGCTTCTAACTCATGCTGCATGAAACTGTCCGGACTGAAAGCAAACCCCTTTTCCTGTTTGCGTTTAGAGTATAACAGGATGAGGTCACGGGCAATATCTTTTACTTTTTTCTTGGTACGCTCTTTCATCTTCTCCCACGCACCGGTCCCCAGTTTGCTTAAACGGGGAGGTTCTCCACTATCTTTTCCTTTGTATTTGGATAGTTTATGAAGGGAGTGGATACTCACAAAGATGATATCGTTATTCTGGTAGATAAGCTTTACGGCTTCCTGCATTTTCCCGTTTACTTCCGTACGAACTAATCCTCCGAACTGGCCAACGCCATGATCCACATGCACAATATAATTGCCGGAGGAGAATTGGTTTAACTCTTTAAGGGATAAAGACATTTTTCCACTACGGGCTTTATCACTCTTGAGATTAAATTTATGGAAACGGTCGAATAACTGATGGTCGGTAAAGAGACAAATCCGTAGAGTTGCATCGGCAAATCCGGCATGGATTGTTTTGTTAACAGCAATAAAAGGTATATTGTCTTCCCGGTCTTCAAAAATAGTGCGGATACGGGTCGTTTGTTTTTCTACATCACTCAGTATATAAATGGTATAGCCATTTTCCAGAAAAGTATGAAAAGACTGGCTGACTAAATCAAAGTTTTTATGATAAATAGGTTGTATTTCACTCTGGAAAGTAAGGGTCGCATCTGCTGTTCCTGTGGGCCGTGTTCCGAAATGAACCCGTTGGAAGTCAAGCACTGAGCGATAGAAATCTTCTCCGTTGATTAACTTTTCCTGCATGTGTGCCTGATCAGTAAAGGATTCTTCATCACCAAGGATAGGTTCTTCATTCCAAAGACCCTCTATCCGTTCTTTACACCAGGCCATATCCCGCATGGCAACAACAGAATCTACCGGTATTACCTGTAAAAGAGACGTGTTAGCACTATTACTTTTACTGACTTCAGGAACAATATAGATAGTATCTATTTTTTCTTTGGATAATTGTGTCTGTATATCAAAAGAACGAATGGTCTCTACCTCATTACCAAAAAAGTCTATACGGTAAGGAAATTCATGTGAGAAAGAGAAAACGTCCAGAATACTACCACGCATAGCATATTGTCCCGGTTCATACACATAGTCTACATGTTCGAAACCATAGGCATCCAATACATCGGATACAAACATATTATCCAACTTTTCACCGGTATGAATCTTTAATGTGTTTTGCTTTAATGTTTCTCCGGAAACTACTTTTTCAGCCAATGCTTCCGGATAGGTAACAATAATAAAAGGTGCTTTTGGTTCCTGCAGACGGCTTAATACCTCTGTCCGGAGAATCTCATTGGCCGAGTCGATATGACCATATTTAATGGAACGGCGATAGGCTGACGGAAAGAAATAAATTCCTTCTTCATCCGAAACCTGCATAAGATCATGATAAAAATAGCCAGCCTCTTCCTGATTGTTCAGGATGCAAACAAAATGTCCTTTTTGTCTTTTAAAGATTGCAGCTATGGTCATTGCAGCTCCCGACCCGTGTAAGCCTTTAAGAAATATATTTCGTAACGAACTGTCTTTTAGTGAGGTCTCTGATGCAGTAATCTGTGGGTGGGCTGCATATATA
>JAJBTP010000583.1 GCA_020860805.1 Tannerellaceae bacterium
CAGTGAACCAGATATGACGTATGCGGAAAATGTACTATTCATTAAGAGATATACCGGACATGGAGACATGGGGAAAATCTGTAAGCAAGGTGGTTTTTCCAGGACTACACTGGATAGTGCCATGAAGCAAACAGACTTTACTGACCTCTCCGAAAGAGAAAAGGAAGCCTTGAAATTGGCAGTTGTGTATGCTACCAATAAGAAAAAGCAGGCTGAGGAAAATGCGGAAGCATACCGGCAGGAATTATCCAATTTGATTGGGGCATGAATGCCGGGGACGTTCGACGATCTGAAATTGAAGCGGGCATTTTTTATATGAGCATGAATCTATAAAGATTGCAGCAGCTCACCGTAATGTTTCCGAACATACGCAGAAAAATCAGATCAAATCTCTGATGGCTAAATGGGGAGTAAACACCCAAATTGGCTTAGTAAAAGAATTATTAAAACGGGGAATAGTCGCAACGATGATACTCATCCTGGTTTCTTTGGGAAACTCACAGATTATTATACGTAGGCGAATACAACCCAGACGAAGAAATGAAATAGATATCACGTATGTGACTATTTCCAGTCGATTCATTTAACGCAACACACATCCAAAGGAGAATTAAGAAATGAGGAAACGGAAAACATTTAAAGCTCCGGAGGGGTATTTAACCTCATCCCAAACAATGGACAAATTAGGAGTAGGAAGTAGCACTCTATACCGGATAATAGATGAGAGAAACTTTACCGGAGTAGGTGAATCAATCAAGTTCCGGGGGAGGCGGCTTTTTCTTAAAACCGCAGTTGATCAGTATCTCCAACAGCGGATAGCAGCATGCTATTAATCCGATTCATTTAACGCAACAAACCAGAAAGTATTATGACAGAAGAATTAACACAGGAACAGCTCCGGTTAAGAGTAATGGAGCTCGAAAAAGAAAACGAAACACTCAAGGCCTCAATTAAAAGGCTGGAAGAGTCGAAAGATATCTTTTACGAGAAGTCTGAACGACTGGAAAAGGTTTTGAAAGCTGCAAAAGGTATTGCAGATGGGCTTGTTACCCTATTAGATCAAAGTACGTCGTGAGACGGAATGTAGTATGTTTTTCATGGTATTAGTTTAGTGATTAGTAAAAAAGCAGCCCGGTGAAAGCCCGGGCACATCGGGACAGTGGCGAAATTGGTAGACGCTGGGTGTAGAGTTATACACGAAGTGGATAGGTTGGCCACCTATCCTGACACGTGCAAAGGATCCCGAATATCTCTACGTGCAGGTTCGACTCCTGCCTGTCTCACTAATTTATTAACATTAAAAAGCAATTAAAATGACTAAAGAAGAAGTTTATGCATTAGCTACAGATGCAAATCCCATTATTAACGATGCTGGTAACAGAATTGAGTTTAAAAATGGTGATTGTTATGCAAAAGATTTTAGATCTGGTTTATATCGGAAAATGACGGTTTGGTATCCAAAATAACAAATTAACAACCTGTAATAACCTATCTATATGAAAGACGTATATCGAACTGATCCGGACGGTGATCCGGATTATGATGGCGAAGAATTCTCCTACCGGGAATATCTCGAAGAGGAGGAAGCCAAGAGAGAAATGGAATTAATTAGCGAATCATATTCATATTAACGCAACACTGTAAAATTATGAGTTTATTTAAAAGTCCTTCCGAATTGGAAGTTACACAGGTAATTAAAGTGCTGATATATGGTCAGCCAGGTTTGGGTAAATCAACCCTCGCACTCTCTGCCCCCTTTCCGGTCTTACTTGATTTTGACGGTGGAGTACACCGGGTAAATGGTGCGTTCCATTGTCCTACCTTACAGGTGAAAAGTTGGAATGAAGTTATTCTGGCATTGAAAGAGGATCTCTCACCTTTTCAAACCCTTGTTATTGACACTGCCGGAAAGATGCTGGACTATATGAGTGCTTTCCTCATTAAGAATGACAGTAAATATGCAATGAGAGACGGATCATTAACCCTCAACGGATATGGAGCTCGGAAAGTAATGTTTATCAATTTCCTCAAACAATGTGAAATGATGGGTAAGAATCTTGTGTTTGTAGCCCATGAAAAGGAAGAAAAAGACGGAGATCAGCATATTATTCGCCCAGAAATCGGAGGCTCTTCTGCCGGAGATCTAATTAAAGAACTGGATTTGGTGGGCTATATGCAGGCTGTCGGAAATGAACGGGCTGTTTACTGGACACCGCAGGAAAAGTTCTATGCCAAAAATACCTGCAACCTTCCGCCAATGGTGAAAATCCCAACGATTATAAATCCCGCTGGCGGTGTCATTGGCCAAAACTCTTTCCTTGCTCAAACGTTCGAATCTTATAAACAATGCCTTATTCAGCAGTCACAAATAAAAGATCAATATCATGCCTTACTGGATGTTGTACGGGTGAAGTTGGATAGTGTTGTAGACTCTGATTCAGCCAATGAAATTAAAGATGATATTATCGGTTTGGAACACATTTGGGATAGTAAAATTAAAGCCGGCTTATTACTCAATGAGAAGTGTAAAGAATTAGGGTTGAAGTTGAACCGGGAAACAAAGAGATATGAGTCTGTCGAAAATTAAATATCGTTTTTATCCCTCCCTCCTTGATCAGTTTGCCCGGTATCAACGGGCAGACAAGGAGTTTGAAGATACCTGGAATCAGGATAAAGAGGGAAACTATAAAAAGACCTTTGCTGAGATTGAGGATCAGTTGAAATTGGATTTGCTGAATTCTATAAACCGGGTGCCATTCGATAGTGAAGCTGCGGACGAAGGAACGGTATTTAATGAGATTGTTGATGCTTTTATCCATAACAAGCGGCCGGATAAAATTCAAATGAAAGGAGACATTCACAATGATACGATTACCGCGACATATAATAACCGGACGTTTGTTTTCTCCTATCAATTTTGTGCTAAGGCTGCGGAATATTTCTATGGAGCCTCTTCACAGGTTTTTGTTAGAGCCAGTTTGAATACCTACTATGGTATTGTCGATTTGTATGGGTACTTAGATGAAATCATAAAGGATGTTGTCTATGATATTAAAACGACTTCCCGGTATCAATATGGCAAATATGCGGATGGATGGCAGAAACATGTTTATCCGTACTGTCTGATAGAGTCCGGAGAAATGAGTAGTATCAAGGCCTTCGAATATACTGCCTATCAATTGAAGAATCCGACTAAATCTGTTCCGATGATAACGGGTGTACAGTATCCGGAATTCTATAATTACAATCATAACCAGACAAAAGAACTGTTGGTCAACCAATGTGAACGATTTATTGAATTTCTGGAAAATCATCGGCATATGATTACCAATCCTAAAATATTTGGTGGAGAATGAAACTGCGATTCGTAAAGGAACAGGGCGTAATTAAGTGGCTGGGTGATCCGCTGGAAGGAGTCCTCCGGTTCATGGCTAACGGGACTTATACTCTCGAGATAAAAAAGGAGGTAAAGAAACGTAGCACTGACCAGAATGCTCTCATGTGGATGTGGCTCTCCTGTATCGAAGAGGAAACCGGAACACCTAAAAAGGACATCTACGATTATTACTGTAAAAAGTTCCTGACACGAATTGCTATCATCAACGGAAGAGAGGAGTCTGTTACCGGAAGTTCCTCAAAGCTGAATAAATCTGAAATGAAAAAATTTCTTAATCGTATCCAATCAGATGCAGCTGCGGAGTTCGGTATCCGGCTTCCCTCTCCGGATGATGAGTATTTCAATGTATTTAC
The DNA here is from genome assembly GCA_020860805.1 of Tannerellaceae bacterium. Classification (GTDB taxonomy): domain Bacteria; phylum Bacteroidota; class Bacteroidia; order Bacteroidales; family Tannerellaceae; genus UBA4116. The sequence continues at coordinate 3,751 of JAJBTP010000583.1, forward strand.
AAACAGATACGAGCGAATTAGATATTAACAAAACAAATTAATTATTGAGTTATCTCTGTTATGGAAGAAAAATTTGAATTATGGTGTGTGGTCGAATTATTCGGCCATACACGTATAGCAGGCAAATGTACTGAACAAACAATTGCCGGGGATAACTTCCTCCGGGTGGATGTACCAGAGACAGCAAAGCAGCCAGCTTTTACCCGTTTCTTACATCATAATGCAGTCTATGCACTTAATCCAGTAACGGAAGAGGTGGCCCGGGGGATGGCCGGACAGTTGGAATGTGCCCCGATAGAGATCTGGGATGCCCGGGCAATTTTGGAAAAAGTGAAAAATACTCCTCCGGCATTATCTGCCGATGAAGAGGGTAACGGAATGTTTTAAATGGTGATTTTATGGAAGAAAGAGAACGAAGCATTAAAAAAGCGTCCTTAAATGGTCGACAGCTCACAGTAGTATACAAAGAGTATCAGGAAGAGGGAGATTCAACAATCACTAAAAAGTGTGATATCCCAGTTCATAAAGATTGTACTGATGCATTTAGGAACCTGGTTCCCCACCTGATTCTCTTAACGGAGATGAAAGAATCTGATCAACTCAGCCACGAAGCTGCTGAAAATGGAATCGAACAGATCGCTATTGAGGATGACTATAAGAATGTTGAGGTTACCGGGGTTAAGTTCGGAAAGAATGAAAACAATGCTGATACGGTTACCATTATCGGTAAACGCCTACTGCAAACGGGCGGATCAGTAGATGTCACCTCTCCGGATCAGAGCCTTGAACCGACCGATAGTGAATTTGACTATCCTTATATTGATGAACTTGGTTTAGTTGTAGAATCGGTCAAATATGAGGCAAAGGAATACCTTTTCAACGCTAAGTATGCAGTTACGCAAACTAAGATTGCCTTTGAAGCTACACCAGAGACTCCGTTTGAAAGTGATCAGATCGGAAAAATGGTGGATACGGATACCGGAGACGTTACTCCCATCACAACAAATAAGAGGTCTGGCCGTCCTCGTAAAATTCAAACCAATACAGCTACTGTGCCGGCATGTTAATTCAGGAAGATAATAATTATTATTATCTACAATTCAGGTTTAATCCGCAGGTTGTAGAGGTTGTCAAGCGTATTCCCGGAAGGAAATATGATGGCAAACTAAAGATGTGGGTAGTACCTAAAATGTTCGATCCTCCAGGCAAATATTCACAGGGTGAGTACGTATGGTTATTTGCTGAGTGGACTATAAGTGCCGGGTTTGAAAGGTTCGTGCAAAAGGGTGCCCCTGCATCCCGCCCGGATGTACATTATACTCTTCCTCCTATGCCGGAGCTTACAGTTCCTCATGGTTTGAAGATTGAACCTTTTCCATATCAAAAACAAGGGATCGCTTACGCTTTAGATAAAAAGCGTTGTTTCTTTGGTGATCAGCCCGGACTTGGTAAAACATTACAAGCAATCGGAACGGCATATATCGCCCAGTGTTATCCGGTATTAGTTGTGTGTCCGGCATCTTTAAAGATCAACTGGCAACGGGAATGGAAAAAGTTCACAGGAAAAGAGGCTATTATACTTGATGATCACAATAAAAATAACTGGTTCCGGTATTATGAAATGGGAGTTTGTGATGTGTTCATAACAAATTATGAGTCTCTGAAAAAGTTTTTCGTTGAAGATACCGGAGGATGGGATTTACGGAAGTTAAGGCTTAAAAAGGAAGCTGATTTATTCAAATGTTTCATTATTGATGGAAGTCACCGCCGTAAATCCGGAAAGACCCAGCAAACAAAAATTTTTAAGAAGTTTGCCAGAGGAAAGGATTACCGTTTCCTTCTTACCGGAACACCTACCATTAACGGGCCAAAGGATTTGATTCCTCAACTTGATATCTTAGGCCGGTTGGAAGACTTTGGAGGATATAACTCATTTCAAAATAACTTCATGCAGGGCCCACGGGAAGCCAGTAATCTTGAAATGCTCAACTGGCGGCTTTGGAATACTTGTTTCTTCCGGAGAGAGAAATCTAAAGTACTTGCAGATCTTCCGGATAAAATGAGACAGGTTATCCCCATTGGCATCTCCAACCGCAAAGAGTATAACGCGGCTGAACGGGATCTGATTAATTATTTGCGGATGTATGAGCAGGCAGATGATGAAAAGATTAAACGTGCGCAGCGTGGACTTGTTATGGTTCAGATGCAGAAGCTCCGTCAGATATCTGCCCGGGGAAAGATTGCGGCAGCCAAAGAATTTATACAGGACACATTGGATAGCGGGGAAAAGTTGATTGTGTTTGGATTTCTCAAAGAGGTAATAAATGAGATTAAAGAACATTTTCCTCATGCGGTTACCATCGTTGGTGATAATACCAGTCAGGAGAGGCAGAACGCAATCGACAGCTTTCAGAATGATCCGAAATGTAACCTTATCCTCTGTAACTATAAATCTGCCGGAGTCGGTGTAACTCTGACGGCTAGTAGTACAGTTTTCTTTATTGAGTACCCGTGGACGTTTGCAGATTGTGAACAGGCAGAAGACCGGGCACACCGGATCGGACAAAAAAATTCGGTGAGCTGTATTTATATGCAAGGACGGGCCACGATTGATGAGGATGTTTGGGAGATCATTCAAACTAAAAAGGATATTGCGAACGATGTAACTGGCACGGACGATCAGGTTCCGGAAGAGGTAAGCGATGCGATCATGCTTAAGTACCGGAATAAAGCTGGCATAAAACCAAATATACCGGATTCTCCTTTTATGTCTCCTATATCCTCTGGTAGTAGTCAAATATTCACAGATGCCGTATGAGTGAAGCAAGTTTCCAGTGTGCTTGTGTAAAGTGGTTTGATCTGCAGTTCCCCAGACTATCTTTTCTTCTCTTTGCTGTACCGAATGGAGGATACCGGAACAAAAGAGAAGCCAAGAGTTTACAGCGGCAGGGTGTTCGTCCGGGAGTATCAGATCTGATTCTCTTATTTCCCCGGGGCGGATATAGTTGTTTGTGCATCGAATTAAAAATAGGAAAGAATGGACAAAGCGATGAACAGAAAGCCTGGCAGCGGTTAGCGGAAGCAGCCGGAGCCAAATATGTAGTGTGTTGGACAATACACCAGTTTATGAAAGAAGTAACAACCTATTTAGGGATTAGAGAATGAATTATATTGATTTAATAAGGAGTTTTTGGCGTTCGCATGAGGAGCATTCATTTGGTGTGACAGAAATAGCCCTTTATTTCCATCTGGTGGAAATATGCAATATCTGTAACTGGGAGGAATCCGTTCAAGCGTAACAATTCTAAAATCTTAGCAGATTTAGGAATCAAAGACCGTAGGACATTGGACAATGCCCGGAATAAATTAAAGCAAGCCGGACTCATAGACTTTGTTAAAAAGACAACCAATCCGGATGTTACTTATGCTCTCACTTCGATATTTAATGTACAAGTAAATGCTCAAGATGATGTACAAGTGAATGCTCAAGTGATTGTGTACAAGCTGATGACACTAAAGATAAACTAAACAAAACGATTACTAATCCCCCTATTAATCCCCCTAAAACACAGGGAGAGATAAATTTTCCGAAACAAAGAAATAAACGGAAGAATAATAAACAGGGATTTCAACCGCCCACAAGGGAAGAAGTGAAGAAATATTTTTTTCTTCCGGATTAAAAGAGTGGGAATATCAGGCAGAGAAATTTTATTGTCACTATGACTCTCAGGGATGGAAGAAAGGAACAGGGGTTAAGGCGGTTTATTGGGATAGTTTAGCGAACAATTGGATTTTGGAAGAAAAAAGAAAGGAGATAGAAAGTGAAAGGAATCAGGGAGGTTCACCAAGAGATCCGGATGAGGGCTACGGAGAGCGTTAAATCCTCTGCGTTAGATCTGACCCCGTATAAAAAGACTTTCATGGAGATTGCTAAAAAGGTTACTAACGGGAGGTTTGTAGTGGATGATCGTAACCGGGAGATTATAGGGAATCTGTTTCTTTATTTCCTTGGCCAACCGGGGAAGTATGATACTAAAAAAGGGCTTTGGCTGGAAGGACCTGTCGGAACTGGGAAAAGCACTCTTATGCATGTATTCTCAGCGTATATGCGTTTTCTGGAACGGGGTTTTAAAGTGGTTATTTGTAGCCAGGTGGTATCAGAGTTTTCATTGAATAGTGATTTGGATCTCTATCTGGCAAATAAAAATAGTTTATCCAAAGAGCCTATTGATATGTGCTTCGATGAACTGGGCCGGGAGCCAATGAGAGCCAGTTATTACGGAACTCCTCTTAATGTGATGCAGCACATACTGCATGTCAGATATGACTATTGGCAAAGAAAAGGGGTTAAAACCTTCATCACCACAAATAAAAAGGCTGAGGAGATTGAAGCACTCTATGAAGATTTTATTCGCGATAGACGAAAAGAAATGTTTAACATCATTCCAGTTGTCGGAGAAAGCAGGAGGTAAATTATGAATGTAAATTTTCAGACAAAATATAAAGGGGGTAAATCCGCCACCAATGAATGGTACACACCTTCCGAAATTATAAAATCATTAGGCGAATTCGATCTTGATCCTGCAACTTGTGAAAAGGCAATAGAGATTAATAGTTCTGCAAAAAAATATTTCACAAAACAAGAGAATGGGTTACTACAGCCATGGACGGGGCGGGTATGGTTAAATCCTCCCTATCCTAATCCTGATATCAGGGATTTTATGAAAAAAATGGCTGAACATAATAATAGGATTGCTTTAGTTTTTAATAGATGTGATTCAGTCTGGTTTCATCAGTATGTCTTTAATAGTGCAGATTCAATTTTATTCTTGTCCAAAAGGATTCGATTTATAAATGAAGATAGAAAAGTTGGTGGTTCTCCCGGATGCGGCTCTGTATTGGTTGCATACGGTAAGAATAATACAGAAGCCTTGTCTCGATGCAAACTGGATGGCAAATTAGTTTTTCTCCATAATGCACCTATCCAATTAATCGAGAAATCCATATTTGATTAATTGGATAGGTAAAATAAATGATAGACGAAAGGAAATGTTTAATAATCCGGTAACGGGTAATAGTAGATGAGAATGAAACCAAAGAAAAAAGATATTGAACGATTAGTACAGGACGGAGTTATGACAAAGGTGGATAAGAGGGTATCAGCGGCCTTTCTCCTGATGAATCTGGCGTATACCTATATGGATGATGCGGAGGAATTATTGAAACCCTACCGGATCACCATCGGTCCTCTAAAAAAAGAACTGTCACTCGCTAAAAAACACTATGAGGCATATGCCAGTAATGTCCGGACGCTGGTTAATCATGCGGATCTGAAATTACAGTCTCACTTTTTTGAGGATTTTGAGTATCTGGAAAAGCTGGTTACCGGGTTCCTTGAAAAGAAACAGAATCCGGAAGGAGTTCCGGAATTATAAGATATCAGATAGATAATAAATATTTAACGC
>JAJBTP010000264.1 GCA_020860805.1 Tannerellaceae bacterium
GTAAAATAGCAATCTTTTAGACCATGTGAAACAAACAATAAGTACTGTATGCGAAAAATCCGATATCTGTTGTGTAGCCTCCTCTTTCCCGCTTTGCTTTTCTCCCAGGAACTGACAAAAGATAACTTGATTGACACCTATTTAGAAGATGCCGGTTTATATGCTGCCCTTTATCACGGCAAAGGATATGTGGGCTATCCCCGGTACTACATCAACCATCCCTGTTTGGTGTCGCCGGAATATCAGTTGGGCGACCTGAAGTACGGAGATGTTTACTACCCGGAAGTCTATCTGAAACTGGATTGGTTCAGCGGACAGGTCATTGTGAATACGCCCGACCGGATTTACCAGGTATTATTGGCGCCGGAACGGTTTGAGTATGCTACCATTCACGGATATAAAGTTATCTACCATCCGGCAGGCGAATTACCCGGAAATCTGCCGGAGGGTTATTATCTGCATCTGCATGAGGGGACGAATAGCGTATTAAAACTGGAAATTGTTGTATTGGATACGAAAGTAGTTGACTCGGCGGTAGAATATAAATTTATGCGCAGTACCCGGTATTATGTTTTACAAAATGGGAAATATAACCGCATCGGAGGACAACAATCCCTGTTAAGTCTTTTCCCCATCCACAAAAAAGAACTAAAGCGGTTCATTAAGCAAAACGGACTTTCCTATAAAGAGGACTCCGAAAAACTGGTTCTGGAAGTCGTTAAACACTATGAAACCCTGATACAATGAAACGGTTCAGCTATCTATCTATACTATCCCTGTTCTGTGTAACCTTTTCGTTTGCCCAGCAAACCGGTGTATCCTTACAGGGCAAACTGACTTCCGGCGAACTGTTTGACCGGATAGAACAACAGGCAGGTGTACGGATTTATGTGGATCCCCAGCTGACGGATTCGCTGTCGTTTACCCTGCAGGCACAACAGGAAGGCCCTGCACAATTACTCCAACGTATCCTGAGCCCCTATGGACTGACGGTTTATACCTTTCAGGACCGTATCTTTATTACCGGAGAAGAACACCTGCAAATGACCTTACCGGAAGGCTATTTCAGCCGGGGTGACCGCATTCTTACCACAGACGACGACTTATCCGGCATCTCCCTGTCGCTGATGCGGCGTAACCAGAAAGCCGTATCGGAAAATAAAGTCTATGAAATCGGCGACCCTGCCCGGAGTACAGAAGGCGAACGGGTAACCCTGACGGGAACCATCACCGACTTTAAAACCGGCGAACCGGTGGTAGGCGTAACCCTGATGGTTAAAGAACCCTTTACCGGTACCACTACCGACCCGTACGGATACTATACCATCCGCCTGCCTGCCGGACGGCACGAATTACTGATTCAGGGAATGGGCATGAAAGACACCCGCCGCCAGATATACCTGCACACCGAAGGCAAGCTGGATATCGAACTGGAAGAACAGATTTATGCCCTGCGGGAAGTTACCGTCTCGTCCGAAAGAATCCAGAATGCAAGAAGTACTTCCCTGGGCGTGGAACGGTTGAAAATAAAAGATATAAAGAATATACCCACCGCCTTTGGTGAAGTCGATATTTTACGGGTGGTCATGTCCTTACCCGGCGTGAAATCGGTCGGCGAGATTTCCAGCGGCTTCAATGTCCGTGGAGGCGCGACAGACCAGAACCTGATTCTTTTCAATGAAGGCACCATTTATAACCCGACTCACCTGTTCGGCATGTTCTCGGCCTTTAATCCGGATGTAGTAAAAGATATGGAACTCTACAAAAGTAGTATCCCCTCCAAATACGGAGGCCGTATCTCGTCCGTACTGGATATCAACAGCCGGGAAGGAAATAAAAAAGAATATAAAGGCTCTGCCAGTATTGGGCTGCTTACCAGTAGCTTGGTCGTAGAAGGCCCTATTGCAGGCGAAAGAACCTCCTTCATTGTAGGCGGACGTACCACCTACTCAGACTGGTTGCTCCGGCAATTACCGGAAAAAGTGGGTACCGGGATGGAAACGCCGGATTCTACGATATGAATGCTACTGTCAACCACCGGTTTGACGAACGCAATAACCTGTACGTCAACGGCTATTACAGCCGGGACCGTTTCCGGTTCGACCAGAACGAACGCTACTCGTACCAGAACGCCAATGCCTCGGTTGAATGGCGCCGTATATTCAACCCCTTGCTGACGGCAACCTTTACCGGAGGGTATGACCATTACGATTATAAGGTTATTAATAAAGAGCAGCCCGAAGAAGCTTATAAACTCTCCTTTGATATCAACCAGTATTTTGTAAAAACCGATTTTGTATGGTCGGCACACGATAAACATACCCTGGACTGGGGGATGAATATGATGTATTACAACCTGAATCCTGGTACCTTTACCCCGGACGGAGAAGCCTCCTTAATAGTAGGAGACCGTTTGCAGGCCGAAAAAGCACTGGAATATGCTGTGTATGTAGGCGATAAATGGGACATAACCCCCGCCTTCTCGGTCAATGCAGGCATCCGTTATTCCTTCTTTACGGCGTTGGGCCCCCGTGAGTACAACCTGTACGACGGGAATTACCTGCCTTCCCTCTCTACTCTACGGCTACCGGTAGCGTCTCGGAACCGGGTAGTGGTTTCAAAACCTATCACGGGCCGGAGTTCCGCTTATCCGGACGGTATGAGTTTGAAAATGGTGTCTCGGTAAAAGCCGGATTCAATACTATGCGGCAATACATCCATAAATTATCCAACACCACCATCATGTCGCCCACTGATACGTGGAAACTAAGTGATATGAACATACGTCCGCAAACCGGTATGCAGGTAGCAGCCGGTGTCTATAAAAACTTCCTGGATAATACAGTAGAAGCCTCTGTCGAGGGCTATTATAAAACGATGGACCGGTATCTGGACTACCGCAGTGGGGCGGAACTGACAATGAACCGCCATATCGAAACAGACGTGCTCGAAACCGTAGGCAAAGCCTATGGGGTGGAGTTGATGCTGAAAAAACAACTGGGTAAATTAAACGGCTGGATAAGCTATTCCTATTCGCGAACGCAGTTGAAACAAAAAGACCCGCGGATTGACGAACCCGTAAACAACGGCGAATGGTACAATGCCGATTACGACAAGCCGCATGAACTGAAACTGGTTGGAAATTACAAGTTTACTCACCGTTTCAGCCTCTCCATGAACTGCGATTACAGTACCGGGCGACCTATCACCTTACCCGTGTCCAAATACGAATATGCCGGCGGACAGTTTGTGTACTATTCCGACCGGAATAAATACCGTATTCCGGACTTCTTCCGTATGGACCTTGCCTTCAATATCGAACCGAGCCACCACCTCACGCTGCTGACACACAGTACCATCTCGTTCGGCATCTATAATGTGACAGGCCGTAAGAATGTGTACTCCGTGTATTACGTCTCGGAAGAGGGACGGCTCCAGGGATATAAAATGGCCATCTTCGGGGTACCCATTCCTTTTTTTATCTTATAACATTAAGTTCTGATAGCGATGAAAAACAGAAAATACATCCTTCTTATACTCTTGTTTCTTCCGGCCGTATTCGTTACCGGACAAACTCCCTACCGGGAACGGGCGTATGTACAGACCGATAAATCCGTTTACCTGGCCGGCGAACTCCTCTGGATGAAAATGTATGTCACCGATACTCAATTCCACCCGTCGGATTTATCCAAAGTCGGATACGTAGAACTGCTGGATGAAGAATCGGATGTGGTACAGGTCAAAATCGAACTGACAGACGGTACCGGGGAAGGCTGGATGGAGTTACCTGTTACCCTGCCCACCGGCCATTACCGGCTGGTAGGCTACACCTGGTATATGCAGAATGAAGGCGAAGAGGTCTATTTTAATAAAGAGATAGCCATCATTAATACCTTCCGGGTTGACCGGACGCTTGATATCGCCTCTTCCGTACCGGCAGCAGCCCCCGCTGTCAAACCATTGAATACACTCCGGATTGTTATCGGAAAGCAGGCATACACTCCCCGGTCAGCCGTGCACGTAGAACTGGAGGGACTCCCGCAGTCTGTTCATCCCCTTTCCGTATCCGTAGCAGGCAACGGACTGGAACAGGCTTCCGGTATATCTACCACCATCCAGTCGTGGCGGAATGAGCAGATGCTGGCTGCCGTACCTCCCTTCACCGGCAGGTATCTGCCCGAGTACGAAGGCCATATCATCCGGGGACGCCTGGTAAATACACAAACCGGTGAAGGACTATACCCGGAAGACCGGGTCACTTCTCTGCTCTCTTTCACCGGGCCGGATATCTGTATCTTCGGAGGCCAGCCGGATCAGGAGGGAAATGTCAAGTTCCACACCTCCGCCATCCGGGGACGGCATGAAGCGGCTACCTCAGCACTCTCCTTTCTTGATAATACATACCGGGTAGATGTGGTACCTCCTTTTGCCACGCATACGCCTAAACCGCTGGCTCCGTTTGTACTACACGAGGAATGGGAGACAGAATTACTGGAACGCAGTGTAGGGCTACAGGTCTTGCATGCCTTTATGAGTGATAGCATGTCGCAGGTAGCCCCCCTCTCTTCCTATTTTCCGGGTAAACCGGACCGGACGTATGACCTCGACGAATACAACCGGTTCCAGAGTGTGGAAGAAACTATTATTGAATTTATAGTACCCCTGCGGGTGCGGCGGGTGAATAACCAACGGCGTATCAATGTCATGCTTGAAACAGTCCAGGGCTTTTCACAGGGAACTTCGTTGGTACTGCTGGATGGTATCCCCCTGGAAGACCATGAAGTCATGTTGAAATATGACCCTTACTTGTTGAAAAAAGTAGATGTGTACCGCGGACAATTCATCTCCGGTTCGCGGATGTATATGGGGATAGCCGCCTTTTATACGTACCGGAATGATTACCCGGGACTCGTCTTAAACCCGGATACCCAACTGTTCGATTATGACGGCACACAGGAGAAACGGTATTTCTATCAACCGGATTATACACAGCCGGAAAGAAAGAACAGCCGCCTGCCCGACTATCGGCATACCTTAGCCTGGATACCCGGACTGGATACACCTGCGTTCACCTTCTTTACTTCCGATTTAAAAGGCGAATACACCATTACAGTAGAAGGAATAACAAAAGACGGGCAACTCATTTTTGCTTCAGAAACCATAAAAGTCCATTGAAATGAAACCGGAAATACTGAAATATTATAGGAATTGTCTCCTTGCCTCCTTTCTATTTTGTGTGGGATGCATATCCGAATATGTCCCCAAAGATATAGATGTAGTAAGAGGCCTGGTAGTTGTGGAATGCACCATTCAGAACGGTACCACAACAGTCAAATTAAGCCGTAGCATTGGGTTACTGGATGAATTTACCGGCTCTGAATACATCCCGGAAGCCACCGTATGGGTGGAAAGCAGTGACGGAGGACGGACTGAAGATGGCGTATATCTGCAGGAGGGTATCTATGAAATAGAAGTTGGGGAACTGGACCTGAATAAACAGTACCGCCTCGGGATGCTGATAGACGGTAAACTATACGGCTCCGAATTTCTGACCCCTTTACAAACACCGGAGATAGATGAAGTCTTTTATGAAAAAGAAGATACCGGCCACCCGGTAAAACTATGTGTCTCCACCCACGACCCATTGGAACAATCCCATTTCTACCGGTGGAGTTTTAAGGAAGACTGGGAAGTCCATGCCGATTTCTATGCTACGGGTAGTATGGAATGGATTGGTGAACACGAAGTATGGGTTGACTATACAGAGGAAGATAATATTTATGCCTGCTGGGGAAGAGATAGCTCGAAAGTATTGCACCTGGGTTCTTCGGCCAGTCTGGCTGAATACCGGATTGTGAAAAAAGAATTACTAACAATACCCCCTTCAGACCGGCGGCTCTCCTACCTGTATCATCTCCGGGTAGAACAGACCTTATTGCGGAAAGAAGCCTATGATTATTTCTATAATATCCAGAAAAATATAGAGGCCGGCGGAGGACTCTTTGCCCCCATGCCCAGCGAGTTAAGAGGAAACGTTAAGAATCTGTACCAACCGGAGGAAGTTGTACTGGGCTATGTCGAAGTAGCCACCATGACCACGAAAGGAAAATACATCTCAGGAACCGAAGGTTTATATGAACCCCCCCCAGAATACTTTGTGAAAGCCTGACCCTGGCTGAGTTAGGCGACCGGCAGGACGCACCGGAGTTTGAACTCTGCCTGAAATTTACTCAGGTAAATTATTACGCCAAACGGAGGTGCTTTGATTGCCGCAGATTAGGAAACGTACGGAAGAATAGCCGTCCCGCCTGGTGGGAAGATGAATGGAAAAACCCTTAAATGAAAGGCAAAAATGTACCTGTGCATAACACGAACAGCGGGTGTGCGTCACTATTTCAATGGGTGTGCGTCACTCAATCAACGGGTGTGCGTAAGTATGTTGTTGGGTGTGCGTCACATAGGCCGGGTTACGCACAGCTATGGGCAGAACTACGTACGGCTATGGCACAGTTTTGGCAGGATAAAGTTTTGTACGGTTTGCTTCCGGCTGGAAAAAACAACTACTTTTGTGCTTCGCAAAACTAAAAAGAGAATTAAAAACGTAGTAGAATGGAAGACTTAAGCCTGCCAATACAAAAGATTGGGGAAAAGAACTGGGTAGACAAACTGATGGCCTTTTTACGAAAGAAAAATGTCGATGTAAAATCATTACCGGATGATACACAGATAGAAAAAGTAAAAGAAAAGCTGGGGTGGACCCCTCCGTCGGAAATAATAGCCTATTACAGGTACTTTGGAGCCATAGAACATCCCCACTTTATGCCCACCCTGTATGCATTACAGGACTTTACCGGATTAGCAGGGTCCGGATGGGAATTTATAAAGAAAGAATTTCCGGCCGACTTTACCGGACAGTTCGTCGTTTTCGGTACCGCACCGGGAGGCGACCCCCTTTGTGTTTCAAAAGAGACCGGAGAAATCTACCTCTTCTCGCACGACCCATTACTGGCAGAAAAAGTCTACAACAATTTCAGCGACTACCTGATAGGCGAAATCATCAACTTCAAGGAAAACACATTAGGCGAAATGCAATTAGAAAACGGTGAAGAAAAACAAGACTTTTTAGCACGCCTCCTCCCCGGCACCAACATCAGCTACCACCTACGCCACACCAAACTCGGGTAAGTTTGTTCTTTTGTTTGGGGTATAGGGCACGCAGAATACGCTGGTAACCGCAGAATAACGCAGAAAAATAGTTAAAAGAAAAAATAAATATTTGCGTCATTCTGCGCTTTTTGCGTAATCTGCGTCCTAATTTAGACAGTTACTTACATCTTAAAAACAGGTTAGTCAGGTTTTATTGATTATATTTGTAAATTCACAAAAAATGTTTCAAAAACTAAAATAAACAGATACAATTACCATGTCGGAAGACCAGAAACGAGTACTTGAAACCCAGCTATGGGACATCGCAAACCTACTGAGAGGAAAAATCAGTGCAGATGATTACCGGGATTATATCCTCGGATTTATATTCTACAAATACCTGTCGGAAAAACAATACCTTTATGCCAATGATTTACTGGTAGGCGAGGAAGTAACCGACTACTCCCAGGTGACCGACCCGGAAACACTGGACGCCATTAAAGAGGAATCACTGGCTAAACTGGGGTATTACCTGGAACCCGCCGACCTGTTTTCGGAAATTGCTAAAAAAGGACAGTCCAACCTCGAAGACGAAGATAGTTATATCCTGGATGACTTGCAACGCATCCTCAACCATATCGAACAAAGCACGATGAGAACAGAGTCGGAAGACGACTTCAATGCCTTGTTTGAGGATATTGATTTAAACTCAACCAAAATCGGGCGTACCCAGAAAGCGAAGAACGAAGTGATTGTCAAAATCCTGAATTCGCTGGATAAAATAGATTTCAAACTCAAAGATATAGAGTCGGATGTATTGGGCGATGCCTATGAATACCTTATCTCCAAATTTGCTGCCGGTGCCGGGAAGTCGGCTGGTGAATTCTATACGCCACAGCAGGTTTCCAAAACCCTGGCGAAAATAGTCACCACCGGCAAAGAACGGTTGAAGTCGGTCTACGACCCGACCTGCGGTTCCGGTTCGTTGTTATTGCGGGTAGCCAAAGAGGTAGAAGTAAGCGAATTCTTCGGGCAGGAACTAAACCGTACGACGTACAACTTAGCCCGGATGAATATGATTCTGCACGATGTGCATTTCCGGGAGTTTGATATCCGCCACGAAGATACATTGGATAATCCGCAACATATGGACGAACGTTTTGAAGCCATTGTAGCCAATCCACCTTTTTCGGCACATTGGAAAGGTGATGATAATCCACTCTATAGCGGCGATGAACGTTTCTGTCACTACGGCAAACTGGCACCCAAAACCAAAGCCGACTACGCCTTTATCCAACACATGGTATACCAGTTGGCCGACAATGGAATTATGGCATGCGTAGCGCCTCACGGTATCCTGTTCCGTGGAGCCGCCGAAGGCATGATGCGCAAATACCTGATTAAAGACCTCAATTACGTAGATGCCATTATCGGTCTACCCGCCAATATCTTTTACGGTACTACTATCCCTACCTGTATCATAGTCATAAAGAAATGCCGCAAACCCGGTGACAGCATCGTGCTTATCGATGCCAGCGGAGAAGGCCATTACATCAAAGAAGGCAACCAGAATGTACTGCGCGACGAAGATATAGAGCTGATTGTAAACACCTACCGCAACCGGGAAGCGATAGAAAAATACAGCAGTATCGTCACACTTGAAGAAATCGCAGAAAACGATTACAACCTCAATATTCCCCGCTATGTAGACACCTTCCAGGAAGAAGAAGTGATTGAACTGGATACAGTAGCCCAGGATATAAAAGCAATAGACGTAGAACTCCAATCTGTCAATGCAGAAATCGCAGCCTTCTGTGCAGAGTTAAATATCTCAACACCTTTTTAAGTTATGACAGAAAGAAAGTTACAACCACAGTTGAGGTTTCCTGGGTTTGAAGGGCAGTGGGAGGAAAAGAAATTAGAAGAGATTGCAAAAAGTATAACTTCAGGAAAAACAAAACCTAATGATGAGGGAACTTGTTCGGTTTATGGCTCTATGGGGATTATAGGCTATTGTGATATTCCTACTCATAATGGGAAGTATTTGTTAGT
>JAJBTP010000279.1 GCA_020860805.1 Tannerellaceae bacterium
GTTTACATCAGGTTCACAAAAATAGGTTATATTTCTTTAAAACAAAAAAAGAGGCTGAAATCAGTCTCTTTTAGATACAATATATTCTCCTTTAATTACTGTAACAATTTTCCTTCATACTCACCATTTAACGTATGGAGGAAAGTTATGATTTGCTGTGTTTCCTTATCATTGATATCAGTTCCTAACTGAAATTTATGCATCACACGGATAGCATCTTCAATGGTCATGATAGTTCCGTCATGGAAATAAGGATATGTCAGCATCACATTCCGTAAAGTTGGAGTTTTAAAACGATGCCGGTCATCTTCGTTATTAGTAAATGCAAAACGCCCCCAGTCACCTTCCGTAATTTCTGTTCCACGGTGATCAAAGTAATCTGCTTTAATTCCCATATATTCAAAAGACTGGCCTCCGATATTCATTCCTACATGACAGGTTGCACAACGCTTTTCCTTAAACATTTCATAACCTTCTATTTCAGCCGCATTTAGCGCAGTCTGGTCTCCTCTAAGGTATCTGTCAAAGCGGCTCGGGGTCAGCAACGTTTTTCAAACTCAGCTATTGCATCCGTAATAGTAGACTCTGTTACTCCCTCCTCCGGATACAATTGCTCAAATATTGTCACTAACTCTTTATCCTGTACCAATAATTCTATAATATCATCAAAACTAATATGTCCCATTTCAATCGGATTCAATGGAGGACCTGCGGCCTGTTCCTGTAAATCCGCGGCACGCCCATCCCAGAACTGAACAAAATTAAGTGCTGAGTTGTAAACGGTTGGTGCATTTACACCCCCAAACTGTCCATTAATCCCTTCTGAAAATTGTTTCCGGTCCACTCCTGCCGTACCCAAATCATGACAACTTGCACAGGAGAGCGTATTATCTGCAGACAAACGGGTATCATGATATAAAGTAAAGCCTAATGCCACTTTTTGCGGATCAGTTGGCAAAGAATTAGGTAACGGCTGTACCGGTTCATTAGCAAACTCCTCAGCCACTGTAGGAGATACAAAATGAGCCCGGCGTACATCTTTAGCCCAGTTCAATATGATACCTTTTTCTTCACTACTCAGATTTGTTCCCCAATGAATGGCCACATACTTTAGTGGTGGCATGGAACCGGATAAAGCTGTATGTTCCAATTTTGCCAAATCTACCTGTGAAACAACGTCTCCGTTTTCAAGAGCTGTTAATAAATTTGTAAAATCTACATACCGGGTTCCATCCCGCATATCAGCTTTCACCGTTTTTCCTATAACAGGTAAATTTCCATAAAAAGGTACTTTGGCTTCCGTTGAATGGCATTCCATACATCCGTTATTCCGGATAATAGATGCCACCTGCTTTGCTTTATCTCCTTCATACTTTTTGTAATCCGTATTACCACAGGAAGATAAAAGCAAAACCATCCCTAAAAGAAAAGGAATTGTGATTGTTCTGTTCATTTTAACAATTTAATTAATATAGTAACACGATTAGAAACTCTTTGACAAATATAAAAAACATTAAAATCCTACTCTATAAAGATTGGATAGGATTTATTTATGTTTTAATAAGTTTTATTTATAACACAACTGATAACCGTTTTTGTTTTATTCATCCAACAGGATTTAAAGAATTATAATTTAGATAAATGTTTTAATAAAACAGAAAATGGGAAAAAGTAAAGGAATATGGATTACCCGGGGAGTAATTATTTTACTGGTAGTAATCGGTTACTCGTTTTTTAAAGGCCGTTACAATACAATGGTAACACAGAAGGAATCAGTTAAAACTGCATGGAGGCAGGTTGAAAATCAATATCAACGCCGTCTGGACCTTATTCCAAACCTGGTAAATACTGTCAAAGGATATGCAACCCATGAACAGGAAACCCTACAAGGGGTAGTGGAAGCAAGGGCAAAAGCTTCTTCTGTAAACATTAATCCGGAAAATCTGACAGAAGAATCTCTCCGACAATTTCAAAATGCTCAAAGTGAAGTCAGTAGTGCCCTCTCAAGGTTATTGGTTACTGTGGAACGATATCCGGATTTAAAAGCAAACCAGAACTTCCTGGAATTACAGGCTCAATTGGAAGGTACAGAAAACCGGATTGCGGTAGCACGACAACGTTACAATGAAGTTGCACAGGAGTATAATACGTATATACGTACGTTCCCCACGAATATTATTGCCGGAATGTTTGGTTTTACACCTAAAGCATATTTTACAGCGGATGCTGGTGCAGAACGGGCCCCTACAGTTGAATTTTAAAAAATAACAGATGCTTTTGCCATACGTCATACTAAACTTACAGAAGGTAGTAAAAGGAAGAGGAATATTCCTTTTACTATTCCTTCTGTTCTCTTACACAATCATTTCAGGTGCGGAGTATTCACTTGAAACTATACCCAACGTACGATTGAGTAACCGGAATTACTATGTAAGTAATCCGGACGGAATTATTTCACAGACCGATGTCAACCGCATAAACAGTACATTAAGGTCGCTGGAAGATAGTCTGAGTATTGAAGTAGCTGTCGTAGCTGTAGGAAGTATTGGTATAAATGAACCACGTATGTTCGCTACTGACCTTTTTCAGAAATGGGGAATTGGTAAAAAAGCGGATGACAATGGTTTACTAATACTTTTAATAACTGATCCCTCTCAACGGTCGGTTGTTTTTGAAACCGGTTACGGACTGGAAGGTGTTTTACCGGACGCTATTTGCTACCGGTTACAACAACGATATATGATTCCGTTAATGAGAGAGGGTAATTTTAGCGAAGGGATGGCAGAAGGGGTTGCAGCCGTATCAGAATACTTAAAAGCCAGTGATTATGAACGGGCTGAAATAGCAGGAGGTAAAACTCCTCTGACAGACAGTGAACTTCCTATCGGATTATTAGTCTTAATATTTCTTTTTCCCGTAGGAATTATGGTACTGGCTTTATATGCAAACTATCTGAAACACCGTAAACGGAAATGTCCGAACTGTGGAAAAAAGACTTTCCGGTACATAAAAACAGAAACCGTACAGGCTGCAACCACTCGTTCGGCAGGTATTGCTGAAGAAATATACAGATGTAGTAACTGTGGCTATACAGAAAGGAAACGTAAAAACATCAACCGCCTGAATGGTGGTGGAGGCATGGGTCCTGTTATTTTTGGTGGTATGGGAGGACTTGGTGATGGACGTTCCGGTGGCGGATTCGGAGGTTCTTTTGGAGGAGGGCGTTCCGGAGGAGGAGGTTCTATCAGCCGTTTCTAACAATTATTTTAAAAGATGGATACGGTAACAAACCTGTTACACATATCCATCCGGCTAATTTATTTTTAAAGTTCCTCCTATTCAGTAAAAACGATTACCCGAGCATCTTTTTTAAACGGCGAATATCCACAATCTTTTAAGTTGTATTTTTCTGCAACTTTATTGGTTAGAGCCAGGAAGGCAGGTAAATCAAAAATAACAAAGTCAATATACGAATAGGTTTTACCGGTTGCACTACCTACATGTATACCCATCTTTTCCTTATCCATGATATCCATGTATAAGTCTTCAATATCGGAGCGGAACGCTATCATTTCTTCCGAAGCTATTTCCGAATTATCATAGTAAACAAATCCCCATACAACACCATTTTTCTCTGCTGCATCAACCTTTTCATTCTCTTCGTTATAGTAATTATTTATCCAGCCAAAACCCGCAGTATTTCCGAGGTAAATATCTTCCCTTAAGTATTGCGGATTTTCAATATTCAGTTTATAAACTGAGTAAGATTGATTAGGAGAATCACTTACGTTTAAATTCTTCCTGCCTCTAAAGGTTTCTATATATGCTTTCAAATCAGCAAAAGCTACAACCTCCCCCTGTTTTTGTTCTTCTATGAAGTCTACTGTTCCGATATACTTCATGGTATATAGCTCGCTAATATACATATCCAGGAAAATAAAAAACATATTATACTTTTGACTCTCTTCCAGTATATCCAGAACAGGGGCATAAATTTCCAGATTTACTTTACCCCTTTCTTCGTCTTTTTCCACATACAAAGTTAAATCTACAGCACTAATCTTCCGGTCATACATACTGAACCCGAAATCTTCATTTCCTACAGCAGGTTTAGAGGCATAGACATTCCAGTTTTCTTTTAAATGTTCAGGCATCAATTGTACACAATACCAGGTACAATAATACTGCATAGCATCACCTTCCGGAGTCAGAATCAATTCATATTTCTCATCACCGGGATTAATACCAACATTAAAATAAATTTCATCAAATGCTACATCCAATAGTTCCTGGGAAGGATTCAGTAACTCCTCTGTACCAGCTTTTTCATCCATTAGAGTCCGTAAATTTTCTTCTTTTTGTTCAAATTGGGTCCAGAAATCAAGAACCCGTTGTTTAAATGTAATCGTTTCCATATGTTTTCTTTTGTTACAGTTCTAACAAACATACGGTATTACCTTGTAAAATCCAAATGAAAGCAGTAAATTTGCAATCCAATAAAAACAGGGGTAACAAATGCTGAATAAGATAAAGGCGCTACTACAGGAAGTAGAACAGTTAAAAGCTTCAAATGCAGAAGAATTAGAAGCTTTACGGATTAAATACCTGAGTAAAAAGGGTGAGATATTCTTGCTGATGAATGAATTCCGTAATGTAGCTGCTGACCAGAAAAGAGAAGTAGGTATATTTCTGAATGAACTAAAGGAAACTACCCAGAATAAAATCAATGAGATAAAAGAGGGCTTTAACAATGCACAGGTTTCTCTGGATGAGATTGATTTGACCCGTACTGCCTATCCGGTTTCTATGGGAACCCGCCATCCTCTTTCTATTGTTAAAAAAGAAATTTGTGACATTTTCGGACGTCTGGGATTCAGTATCGCAGAAGGTCCCGAAATTGAAGATGACTGGCATGTCTTTTCTTCTTTGAACTTTGCCGATGATCATCCGGCCAGAGATATGCAGGATACATTCTTCATTCAGCATAATCCTGAAATTGTACTCCGTACACATACATCTTCAGTGCAGACACGGGTTATGGAGAAACAGGAACCTCCTATCCGGATTATTTGCCCCGGACGTGTATATAGAAATGAGGCCATTTCGTACCGTGCCCACTGCTTCTTCCATCAGGTAGAAGCCCTTTATATAGATAAAGATGTTTCATTTGCCGACCTGAAACAGGCGTTGATATTCTTCGCAAAAGAAATGTTCGGGCCAGAAACAAATATACGACTACGCCCCTCTTATTTCCCCTTTACTGAGCCTTCGGCTGAGATGGATATCTCCTGTAACCTGTGTGGTGGCAAAGGATGTCCGTTCTGTAAACATACAGGTTGGGTAGAAATACTGGGTTGTGGTATGGTCCATCCGAATGTACTGGAAAACTGTGGTATTGACAGTAAAGTATATTCCGGGTATGCACTGGGCATGGGTATTGAACGAATAACAAACCTAAAATATCAAGTGAAAGACTTACGCTTATTCTCGGAAAACGATATCCGTTTCCTGAGACAGTTTGAGTCTGCCAATTAGATTGTGAACCTAAAAATCATTACCATGTTCCCCCGGGTATTTTTAACCGACCCGGGGGAGAACACATAAGGAGTAAGGTATATGATACAGGTTTTAGTTTTATTATTAGGTGGTGCGATAGGTACTTTATGTAGATATAGTCTATCTTCATGGATACAGCGTACTATGGAACAACCCTTTCCTTTCGGAATTCTTTCCGTTAATATTGTAGGTTCCTTTTTTATAGGATTCTTCTGGAGTCTCTCTGAAACATTTACACTCTCTTCACATACCCGGCTCGTGCTTTTTCCAGGCTTTTTCGGTGGCTTTACAACCTTTTCCAGCTTTACACTGGATACCATGAATCTGCTGAAATCCGGAGATTATAAATTAGCACTTTTAAATATATTAGCCAGTAACTTACTGGGTATTATGGCTGTTTTCCTGGGGTGTATTCTTGGTAAACAAACAGCCGGATTAATTAAATAACAAACATATGAAAAAAAAGGAACGTTATGAAGGCGTTATTAACTGGTTTCAGGAAAATGTTCCGGTAGCTGAAACTGAACTGGAGTATTTGTCTCCTTATCAATTACTGATAGCTGTTATTTTATCGGCTCAATGTACTGATAAACGGGTTAACATGATTACACCTGCGTTATTCGAAGCATTTCCTACCCCGGAAGTGTTGGCGGCAAGTTCACCGGAAGTTGTATTTGAATACATTAAAAGCGTATCTTACCCTAATAATAAATCCAAACATCTGGTGGGTATGGCACAAATGCTAATCAATGAGTTCAATGGTGAAGTACCATCTGAGATGGATGATTTAATAAAACTACCGGGAGTAGGCAGAAAAACAGCGAATGTAGTCATGTCTGTGGTGTTCGACAAACCGGCAATGGCTGTCGATACCCATGTATTCCGGGTTTCTAACCGGTTAGGATTAACAACGAATAGTAAAAGTCCGTTAGAAACGGAAAAGGAATTAGTTAAATATATTCCTGAAAATCTTTTGTCAATTGCCCATCATTGGTTAATTTTACATGGAAGGTACATTTGCCTGGCCCGTAAACCTAAATGCGAGGAATGTGGTTTAAAGCCCTGGTGCGAATACTTTTTAAAGGGTAAATGAAAGAATACAAAAAAGAATTAATTATCTGTATTGTGGCCCTGGCCACTACCGGATGGATTATCTGGTTTTTTAATCGTTCGCTACAATCTGAAAAAGAGTTTAAAGAAATAGATCTTTACAGTATAGTAGTACCTCATCCGGTATGTATTTTTCAAATCAACCGGCCTATTCAGTTTAAAGAATTTGCAGGCCTCAAACAGGTTACAAAAAATCCCATACCGGAAATATTCACGACTCTTCTTTCTCATCAATCCAAAGAACAGGTTTCCTTAATCACTTTTCATCCGGAAGGAGTTCTATTTTATACGGCAAGTTCTATAAAACAGCGTAAAGAGATGTTAAAGAACTCTATCCAGACTTATTTTACATCCTATACCCCTCAAACCTATGAAAAATATGGGATAGAATTCATATTTTATCCGGATATAGAAAATCGCTTTTGGGGTTATTTTATTTCGGAGGGCTTATTAGTTGCCGGTTATAACAGAAAGCTATTGGAAGCAGTAGCAGAACAGTATAGGAACAAGCAAAACATAATCCCGGAATATATAGACAGTACCCGGCTGACTATCAGTAAAACATCACCAGCCAATTTACTTTTAAATGGTGAATTATTGGAAGTATCTTTTTACCAGAAACAGGATACAATATCTATTCCTGAGAATTACTGGATAGGATGTGACCTTTCCGGAAATGAACAAAACAACAGTATCTCCACCCTCTTCTCTTATTCATTCGTTCCTGAACACAGGATAGATACATTTGCTTTCTGTTTTACAAAAGAGATAGAAAAATTTATCTCTCCTCTAAAAATTGAATATCAGCTACAGAAAGAAGAGGATGGCTATTTTTATACCGGTAGTACTAATCCGTCATAAGCAAAACGGATATGAGCCGGCAAACGCTTGTCGATTTCAGCATGTAGCCCCACACGATGACTCATATGAGTAAGCCAGGCCTGCTTTGGATTAATCCTTTCAATTTGTTTCAGTGCTTCCTGTACCCCCTGATGAGATAAATGAGTACCAAACTTCAAAGCATTCATAATCAATACATCCAGATTTTCGAGCTTGAAATATTCTTCTTCAGGTATTGTTTTGAGATCTGTCAGATAGGCCATTTTTCCTATACGAAAGCCAATAATAGGAAGAGCAGCATGCATAAGCCGGATAGGTTGCACTTCTATTCCTTTTACTTCAAAAGACTGATTTAATATCGTATGTAGATACAGATCCGGAACGCCTGGATATTTATGTTCCCGGAACACATAGGGGATACGTGTACGGATAGCTTCTACAACATTCGCTTCTGCATAAATATCCATTCCGGTTTCACGACTGATAGGACGTATATCATCTAAACCCGACACATGGTCATAATGCTCATGAGTTAAAAGAATTCCGTCCAGATGGGTTTTTCCACTTCTCAGCATCTGATACCGAAAATCAGGGCTGCAATCAATCAGCAAAGTCTTTTCCTGTATCTCAACCATTAAGGAGGCACGCAGACGTTTATCCCGTGGGTCACAACTGGTACACACTGCACATGTACATCCTATTTCAGGTACCCCTGTTGAAGTTCCGGTTCCCAGAAAAGTTAGTTTCATCAAACAATATACTTAACTTCAGGAATAAGTTCAATCGAAAATCTATCCTGCACCGCCATACGAATACTTTCTGCTACCAGAGCGATTTCATTTCCATTTGCATCTCCCAGATTAACCAATACCAAAGCCTGTTTTTCATAGACTCCTACTGCGCCATGTGACTTCCCTTTAAAGCCACATTGTTCTATTAACCAGCCGGCCGGAACTTTACGCTTTCCATCAGGTAAGGGATAAGAAGGTATTTCCGGATAACGCGCTTGCAAACGGGTAAAATGTTCTTCTGTAATTGTCGGATTGGTAAAAAAACTACCCGCATTTCCCAGCTCTGCCGGTTCCGGTAATTTTGCACGACGAATACGGATAACAACTTCCCGGATTTTATCTAATGTTATCTCAGTCTCTCCGGCTAATTCAGCCTGTAGATTTCCATATTGTAAATGGAATAAAGGTTGTTTTTGTAAAACTATATTTATATAGGTTACAATATGAGGGTCATTGTATTCATTCTTAAACCAACTATACCGGTAATCATAGGTACATTCATCACGGGTAAATACTTTCTTTTCAAATGTCAAACGGTTCCATGCTTCAACACTGACCATTACATCTTTTATCTCAACACCCTACGCACCAATGTTCTGGATTGCAGCAGCACCTGCTTTCCCAGGAATATAAGAAAGATTTTCTATGCCTCCCCAACCATTCTGCACTGCAAAAGCAACCACATCATCCCAGATCTCACCGGCGCCGATACGAAGATGGACCTCTTCCTGAGTTTGATTTGTAACTGTAATTCCCTTTATATTAGAGTGTAAAACAATCCCATTATAATCATTCAAAAAGAGTAGGTTACTTCCGGAACCAATATGCAAAGATATGGATTCCTGAAAATATTCATCACGAAGTATCTTTTGGAGTTCCTCC
>JAJBTP010000006.1 GCA_020860805.1 Tannerellaceae bacterium
GCCTGGTAATACTTTTAAAAGGAATACTTTTAAGCTATAATCTTATAAGCAGCACGTCCATGCTTTTCAACAATATTATTGTTAACATATCTTTCAATCAGTTCTGCCAGAGACTGGGCAACTCCTGCCTCGAATACAAATCCACCCGTTCCGGGATCTATATATGTTGCTGTTCCATTATGGTCAGTACTTATTACAGCCAAACCATTGGCCATACCTTCCAACACCGCAATAGATGCACATTCTCTTTTCGATGGAAGAATAAGTAAATCATGGTTCAAATATATTTCTTTCATGCGCTCATGCGGAATATTTTTCTTAAGTGTAACCGTGTCCTTTAGCTTCAATTTAGAAATCATATCTGTTATCTTTTGATAGTATGCTTTCTCATCCGAACTTACTGCTTGTCCCACAATCGTGACTTTTATTGTTGAATGATCTTGCAACAATGATAAGGCTTCTATCAGTAGTGAAATAGTTTTATACTCCCTGTATTTTCCCACACACAAAACGCGAAGTTTCCCATCCGTACAATAGCCTCTTTCTTTTGCTTCCAGTGATGGTTCGCCCACCAGCGGCACAAAATACGAGTTTTTTTGCCTGCAAATTCACCGTGTTATCCGTATATACTGACATCAGAACGGGGGTCATGCGAACTGTTGGAAATCCATGATTTGCTTTCATTCTGTTTAACATGCGGTGATCAACATCTAAGCTACGATACAGCTTCAACTGAAACCTTTTTATCATGGAACTATTTCTCTGTTTCGAGTGACTTTCATTCATTGTCGGGTTTTCATAAAATGGCTGTTGGTCATATACTATACAGGGCACCTTGCCTTCATCACATAAGGATTTCACACAAAGAGTTAATGGGGTATTCTCTCTGCATATCACAAGTTCCGGATTATAATCATGAAATTTTTCTCTCAGCTCAGACATTTCCGGAATAAAATGGCTTCCATAAAAGGACTCTTTTTCATCCTCTCCTTTTTTTGTTTTCCTGTTTGCCTCAGCATGCCTTTAGATGGCTTTAAGACAGTCGGCTCACAGAAAGTGTACTCCTCTGATGCACCTTTAAATACAACAAAATACCGCACCTCATGGCCTTTTCCCAGCAAGCCTTTTACAATCGGCACCTGATTTGTATGATAGCGAGGTGCCGTAAATAAAATTCTCATATACCTTTTTCTCCAATCAGTCTCCAAATCAAACACTTTCGATCAGTTTCAACCATTTTTCCCCAATCTTCTCTGCCGAATAAATATCACGGACTTTAACTGCCTCTTTTGAAAAACGCTCCGCTTACTCCGAATTTGATGCAATCTCCATCATTGCGGCAACCATAGCATTCTCGTCTCCTACCGGAACCAGAATTCCATTCACATGATCCTGAACCATATCCCGAGTTCCAAATTTACAGTCGGTAGCGATGACCGGCAAACCTATCGCCAGAGCCTCTAAAACAGAATTACAGAAGCCTTCCCAATCACTGGAGGATATAAACATGGCGCAGTCAATAATTTTTTCATGAATATGCGGATCAAATGGGTAAATTGATGCACATTTTTCCAAATTCAATGCGGATATAAGCTTATACAGTTCTTCCTTAAGTTCTCCAATTCCATATATTTCTAAAGTGTATTCTGAATGGATGCTATGAAAACGAGCAAAAGCCCTGATAAGTAAAGGCAGATTTTTTTGCCTGCTTAAGCGGCAGTAAGTTACAACAACAGAGCGGCGTATTTTCCCACAATATGGTTCCGGCAGGTCATCTCTGATTGGGTTCGGAATAACAACGCTTTTCCTTTGTATTTCATCCGAAAAACACTCTACACAGTCGTTTGTCATAGAAACACATTTTGTTGCCCATGGATACCAAATATCACGCTTCGCAGCCAGTTCTTTTGTAACATCCATTCCCGGAATCGGATTGTTGCATTCCATCACAATATACGGGGCTTTAAATTTGCCTTTATTTATAATGTCTTCCATCTGGTGTACTATCTCCAGATAAGGCTGTACCATCATAGTGACAAAAACGCGATCTTCCAGCCGATTGATTACATAAGCTCGTATCGGATCAATGTAGTCATTTTTCTTTTTATAGTGTTTCTTTACCCTGTCTCCGCTAATTGTATTCTTTACAGACGGTGCAACGATGCCAAATATCTTTTCAATAAAAATGGCTGGAAAATAAGCAAATATCTTTTGGATTGTCACTTGAACTACATATGCAAATTTTTCCATTTTCGAATGATACTCATATGTGTCACGGCATATAAATGTCAGGGAAACACGGGGATCCAAGTCATACTGCACATTATCCTTTCCAAAAAGTCCTATCTCCACCTCATAGCCTCTGCTGACAAAATAGTTCGCTAATGTACAAACCTTCCGTTCCGCTCCGCCTCCAGCCAAGTCATATTGTAAAAAGCAGATTTTTCTCATCTGGTTTCATCATCCTCCTGTCTCATGTCTGCTCTTTTTCATCTCACCATGTTTTCTCTTTAAATTTCTCATCCATAGTTCCATGCTAACAACTTTATCAGCAAGAAAAATTTGCCTGTGCGTTACCAGTTCGCAAACCAGCAAATATCGCCTGCACAGCTTAGCTACATCCACAGTCTCCAAAAGCTTTTCCAAAATTCTATCTGCAATTATTTCCTTAGAAAATTCAGCAAACTCACCGGTTTCTTTTTTACCCTGCATCATCTGTACGACCTCATTAATCCGCTGTATATATCTCTTTTCCCGTATGTCGGACGTTATTTCCCATTTTTCGATATATATGTCTTCCCTTTCCCAAAGAATTTTCCTCATTTCATACATATTGGGAAAAGATTTCGAGGAAATACCGTCAATGTTTTTTCGATAGTAATACAGATTCTGATTCAAATATAAGACTTTTTTTGCCCTGTCAATTATTGGAAATGATTGGAATCGGTCTTCTCCAATTGAAATTTCCGTTACTTCTTCATGTTTCTCATTTAAGTCTATTAGTTTGTGATGTATCGCTTTGTTGCACATACTATTTAAGTAGTATGTGCAAAGAAACTGATTATAAAGTTCCATCTTATTATCATTGCAATAAACGATATCTGCATTAAGATCAGGCGAAAAAATTTTTTCAGTTCCATCCATATATTTGCAAATGACATTGTATACGATGAGATCCGTTTCCTCGGTTAAAATAGCATGCCTGATAACCGTAAGAGCATTCTCAGAAAGCCAGTCATCCGAGTCTATGCATAATATCCATTCTCCTCTGGCCAGCTGAAACAAGTCTTTTCTGGTTAACAACTGTCCCCTGTTTTCCTCATGAGATGCAACCCTAATTTTCTCCGGGAACTTGTTTTTATACTCTTCACATATTAACCGGCTATTGTCTGTTGATGCATCATCCAAAAGAACCACTTCATAATCATTGCCGGGCTGTTGGAGAATGGAATCCAGACACGAGGGAAGGTACTTCTCGACGTTATAAACCGGAATCAATAAACTAAATATCAAATTCCCAGGTTCGGTATATCTGTTTGTCAGCATCCGAATTTTCCCCTCTTTGCTCTCTAATCTTGAAGCTTTGCCCCTAAATAAATAAGAATCTATTATGGTTCTGCGATTTCTTTAGATGTTTCTGGTACTATTTTGATATACAAAACGAACCAGACATGGAATATGCAGTCTGACTGCCAGATAACACATTTGGCTTTTCCTTCCCAACAGTTTTTTATCGGCCAATACATAATCCCCCAGGAACAATCTGTCTTCAGACAGCATTAACATAAAATCTTTAAACTCTTTCTGATTATCTGATATATCTGCGCTTAACGTCATCATTCCCAACCTAATACACAGTGAGCGAAGATGCTTTGCCATGATTTTACTTTTATCCTCATCATTTAATCGCCATCTGTCATAATAGCGTTCTTCCTCTACAAATGTCGTATGCATGGACTAAAACGCTGCCTGATGTGCCCGATATCCTATCTGTTTGGTAATGCTTGCCGCATTATATCTGTAGTATACAGCCGGAAAATCCATATATACTGTTTTTAAAGAATGATCCAGCAAATACAAACTTTGCAGATGATCTTCCATCATATTGACATTCGGCCATTGATGATAATCTGTGTCAATATCTACAATGTCCCTCCTGGCTGCTTTTTGCCATATCGCTGTTATAGAACCGCCATATAAAAACTGCATCAATAATTTATGGTGTCCTTCCGCTTCAAATACTTCTCCATTCATAAATGGAATATTCACGATATTAGAAAGATCATGCGTATCCTGTGTTCCTCTGATAAAGCTATAAATGACCAAAGTCGGATCGGTCTCCAAAATAACATTTTGCAATGAAGACAAAAATCCAGGCATCATATAGTCATCGGAGTCCAAATGGATAAACCATTTTCCTTTTGCTTCTTTTATGGCTCTCCTCCTGGTCAGCAGCAAACCCTCATTCTTTTTGTGTATCACACGGATGCTGTCATG
The DNA here is from genome assembly GCA_020860805.1 of Tannerellaceae bacterium. Lineage (GTDB taxonomy): Bacteria > Bacteroidota > Bacteroidia > Bacteroidales > Tannerellaceae > UBA4116. Next base: position 4,498 of record JAJBTP010000006.1, read on the forward strand.
CCTGCTGGCATATTCATCACAAATTTCTCCGCTTGAATCCGTAGAGCCATCATCTACTAATACTATTTCGAAATCTTTCATATTCTGAGATAAAACGGACTCTATGCATTTTCTCATCCATTTTTCCACATTATATACTGGTATTAAAATACTGAATAACATACTGTTTTGTTCTCCTACAGAACAACTATCTCGCCAATAACTGAGTTATCTTATACTGAACCAAAACCTTAAAGGTATCAAAGTTACGATTTTTCAGCAATAAACAACTACGAATCACAGTCTCTTTAGTGGATAGCATCCATGGTTTTTTTATTCCTATAAAGTGTACAACTTTAATCTGAGACAATATCTTATTAGCAAGGTAATAATGCATATATGAATAAAAACAATTATATTCTTCTGACAAATGAAGTTTCTCTTGCTGAGGCCAATCTTTATAGTATTCATGTATTAGATCCTGGTCGCCAACTGGCAAAGTCCGATCCCACGTATCCAATGTTTTCATTATACGTTCTGCCAAGCCAAGAGAAGGTTCTATAACCATCAAACCTGAATTCAAGGTAACCCAATGTTCGTTTCCAGGAAACATTTTACCTGCGGATACCGCACTCATATGCGGTAGCTCAAACAAATTATCTATGTTTTGTAAAATTAACATATCCGCATCCAAGAATACAATCTTATCAAAGTCCGTCAATCCAAAAACTGATAACTTTTCAAATGTGTTACTCCATTGCGGATGCTTATATTCTCGGTTTACTTCAATAATCCACTGCGGAACATTCATACGCTCCACAAACATAACATTAATATTTTTCTTTTTTAATTTTCTAACCGAGTCATCTGATACTTCTTCTTTTGTACACAAGCATAATAACGGGTATCGTGTACCCCCCTGTGAATCAAAGAGTAGTTTAAGCACAAAACTCCTGGAAGATAGGAATCATTTCCTAAATATGTGCACCAAGCATACTTTTCCATACTACTACACCTCCTATTAAACATTGGTATATAGAGAGAAAAAAGTGCTAGAAAACCAGAGAACATTATATTAATTAAATCCAAAAGTCTTATAATAATATGCTCCGCTTCTTCTAGCCGCCTCAATTCCTACATCAGAATCTTCAAAAATCGCTGTTTCTTTTGAATTTATCATAAAATACTCCATAGCCTTTATAAACCCTTCCGGGTCAGGCTTGGGCTTTTCAATATCCTCCTGCGTCAGTATCAAATCAAATAGACCTTTTACATGAAACACTTTTAAGATATCCATACAGTTTTTTGGATGCTGTAGTTACCAGAGAAATCTTGCACTCCTTTTTTATCAATCGAATTATATGAAAAAGAGGTTCATTCATCACGGCACTATCCAAGTATTTTGAATACAGATTTGTTTTTTCCGAGTGAATCGCTTTTACTATTTCTTCGTCAGCTCCAACAATCTGGGGAAGAAAGTCCATATAATGCCTGCCATTACAGTATCCACAATAGTAATCATAGTCTATACTATACCCATACCTGCCAACAGCTTCTTTATATGCGTAATAGTTAACATCTTTTGTATCAAACAACGTCCCATCCAAATCAAATATCGCTAATTTCATATCACTTCATCCCTTAATGCTATAAGCTTGTCTCTTCCTTCTACGACTTCTTTTATATTTGAACATGTGCAGTTACATACAATTTCAAGAAATCTTATTCCATTATTCTCCATCTGTATATGTATCTCTTCTTTCTTTTCAATGCCCGAAGATGTATATCCAACAAAACAAGCACCTCGTTCTTGTAGTAAAAGCAGGTTTTTCAAATCATCCTCACACATTCCTATCGTATCCAGATTAATAAAGTAAGTCGCATATTCCCTCTGTACGCAATTCCATACTTTCCCATTTCCCCAATTCTCATATTTCTGGCATGGAAGGTAATAAAATACTTTCTGTGAGAATCCAATTAAATAGGATATGATATGGCTTACGTATAGTTTCTGTATTGGATAGCTTGGATCATCCAAATGTTCATATGCTAATGTGAAATCTGATGCTTCAGCAAAACCGTACATTCCAAGGCAAATCACATCGGAACGAAATTGTTTTTCAAATATATCAAGAATCTGCTTCTGCTCATTCAGGATAATAAAACTCTTATTACGAAGATTGTGTATATCTCTATCCCACTCATCCAGATCCAGACCAGCAGCGAAATTCAAATACGGAAAACCAGATACTTTCAGATAATTATCGGAATCCTTTATAACAATTGCCCCATGAACCTTAGCTTTTTTTATTGTGCGATATACAGTCTCTGCAGGACCCGAAGTTTCGTACGGCAAGATAACAAGTTCCAAAATTTTAATATCCGAGAATGCTTCACGAATGATCTGATCTGCTTTCCATACATCCACATCATCCTGTAAAACCGTTATCAATATTCGATCAAATGATTCCATTGGTATGCCGTCAATACATTTTCTTACCAGAAGCTTCCCGTCTGGATGCATTATCAAAAACTTAGGCTTATCATTCAACATAGTTCTTCCCGCGCAGGGAATTATCAATGTGCGCATAGACAATCCCCCTGTTTCCTGATCATATTAATAGTCATTTCAGTCTTTTGCAAAAGGAATTCATATGTATGTTGATCTTTTGTATATGGAAAAATCCGAAGCAGTTTCTGCAATAACGCATAATACACTTCTATACCATACCCCGGTTTTTCTTTTTCCACTTTTTCCAACAGCAAGTCTCGAAATACAATCAAACGCAATATCGTATTCATTCCCAGGCTATTTTGTAACCGATATGACCACAAAGCCTGAACATCCTGTAGCAATGTACCCATATCTATAATCCATCAATCATAAAATGAATCAAGAAAATCTAGCAAATAGATTTCATCAGTCTTTATAATAATATTTTCCATAGTCAAATCGCCATGACATGCAGATGGTGTAAACTTACTCCAGTCATGATGGTCAAGTAATTCCAATGCAATGTTTATAACTGAATTATTCTCTTTTCCCAATTTATCTTTTAAGTCAGCAATTTTCGCCTTAAAAACAGTTATATCCGCTTCTGATCCGACGCGACCGTCATTCATATGAATAAAACCACTTAAGATTCGGTCAACCAGACTGCTAATTTTGCCAATTTCTATTGTTTTGATATACTCTGCAAGTGTGATACCATGAATGTATTCCATGTCAAAGAAAAATAAACCGTCCTTGCCATATCCAGAGTTATATACCTTTGGCGCACGTATCAATTCATTTGAAAAAACGACCTGCTTTTCGCATTGTTTTTTCAGACGTTCATTGTAAGATACGTCACTCGATATTTTACGTACATAATTCTTATTTCCGGATTCAACTAACAGAATCTTGCATCCGGAATGTCCTCCCAGATCAATCGTGTTCATGGTAAAAATATTCTGATCCTTTCGCTACTTCATACTCTTCCGGTGTGCCAAATGGTACATGAAAGTCCACCTCATAATTTGATACTTCCATTCCTTTACTGCACATTACGTTATATACTCCACTTACAAAAAATTCTGAATAATTACACTCTTGTAAGTATTGCTCTGCTACCTGCTTAAATGTCTCCGCATCTTTTATGTAATACGCTCCACAAATGGCCTGATCGCTGACCACCTGTTTCTCTACTGTTCCGCAGATTTTTCCAGTGCTATCAATTTTTATATAACTGAATTGCGGTTCAATCGACTGGAAAGTTAATAATGCGCCATCTGCTTCCAATCCACCATTTCCTACTACCTCATTAAATGTTCTGCAGCAAAACATATGATCACAATCATTAAATAATATTGGCACATTATCATGGATCTCTCTGATTCCTGCCAGACATGTCATGACCGGACCATTCTTTACTTCCTCTTCGCTGACTGCTACTATTCCCGCATCTGGAAAATACATCTTAATTACACGATTTATTCCATGCTCAGCAATGTGCTTTTGCATTACCACAAACGTTACATCACATCCTTGAATATATTTCGTAATAGACTCCGCAGCCCATACAAAAAACGGCTTATTATGAATTTCAATCAACGGTTTTGGTAGCATAAAACCGTGCTTATAAAAACGAGAACCAGCCCCCGCCATAGGCATTATCACATGTAATTTGTTTTTCATAATAATCAGTTTCCTTCTTTTTTTACAGATGTATTTTCGGCAAAACCTTTATCACAAATTGCTCATAAGAATATAGTTCTATATTCTTATGAGCATACACAACAATATTGGAAAATCGTAAGCTAATACTGTAACATCCATTACCAAGGCAATAAAAAATCAGTTGCTTCTTCCTGTTGTCAGGTAGCTGAATAAAAAATCTGACAGAGCAAATTAAGATTTTCTGATACAATTAAGCATATACTCAGCTACAATCTCTGGTTTCCATTTTTCATCATAAAGTTCACAGATTCTTTTACTGTTAATTGGTTCGAGTTTTTTAACATCGATGTTAAAACTTTTCCAATCAACTTCAGAACATTTTTTATAACCCATAGGAATAGTTTGAACCACTTCTTCTTTTGAAAAAGGAAGGTACCATCTTACTTTCAGTTCATCTGTTACTACTGCGGTTCCAACCATAAAGCTGTCAGTAAAACGGTTTGGTATACTC
>JAJBTP010000535.1 GCA_020860805.1 Tannerellaceae bacterium
GTCTTTGTATAATTACTTTGTTTTTCATTTTTCCCCGATATACTTATTGTATGAAATCTATTCACAAAACTAAGGATTTTTGTCTCTACTTTCACTATTTATTAAAATAATGAATAAATTGCCGCCGGAAAGAAATATCCATCAGATAAATTGACTCATAAAAATAGTACAGGATGAAAATTTCACTGATTTTAATAATGTTTGCCTTTTGTACAGGAATATCTGCACAATCTTCACAGGAAGAGTTTAAAATAGAAACAGATAAAGAGGTCTACATGCTGACTTATTTCCGCCAGCGTTATCCTACACGTGTTGAAATTGATTCGGAAGGAAAAATTATCGAAATACCTTTACCAGACCCCATGCTGATAAATAAATTACATATAGCCCTCTCTACGGATGGACGGCATTGGACGGCACTGAATAACAATGAACCGGTATGGGAGCACCACATGCGTGACCCATATGTTCGTCGCGGGCCTGACGGGCTTTGGTGGATTTTATCAACCGGCGGCGGAACTACCGAGAATCGTGAAAAAATAGGACCTGGTTGTCTGTATGTTACCTCCGAAGACCTGATTAACTGGCAGGTGGAAGGTATTTTACCGTTGATGAAAGATGTCAGAAACGAAGAAGGAGCATTGGCTGGAAATATCTGGGCCCCGGAATGGTTCTATGATGAAAAGACAGATGAATATATGTTGTTCTGGTCTTCTTCCTTCAAAGATGCCGGATGGAAAGAAAGCCGGCTCTGGTACTGCAAAACGCGTGACTGGAAGACATTTACACCTGCAAAAGTTTTATTTGAGCCTCCTTACTCAGTCATCGACGGCACACTACTCGAAGAAAACGGTACCTATTATTTATTCCACAAAGAAGAAGAATTTGGTGAGCAAACCGGCGAAAGAAGAACGATTCGTCTTGCCACAGCCGGAAAACCGGAAGGACCTTACCGTATTATCGAAGGGCCGATGAATCAGGGACAAATTGTTCCGGTAATCACAGAAGGCCCGACCGTAATTAAGGACCTCAAAAATCCCGGCTGGCTACTATATTATGATTATTGCATGACCAACCGCTTTGGGATGTCTTATTCGCCCGATCTAATTAACTGGTCGGTCGAAGAAAATGTTAGTTTTCCCTCTGAGGCTCGTCATGGATGTGTTTCCATCCTTACAGCCGGGGAAGCAAAAAACTAATAGAGGCTTATCCGGTTAACCTATAAGAAGCAGCAAAAGAATCAAAAATACACAGATTCAGATACGAAAAGAATGTTCTCCGGAAGGATAGGTCCGGAGTCTTCCTTCTTTGGTTACTACCTGTGCTTCTGTTCCTTCCGGTACGGTCAGACGAATATCCAGCCGTTTCCCTTTCCGTTTGGATATCAACAGAGATTCGTCCATAAACAGTTTCAAAAGAAGCTGATGCCTCCGTTAATTTTCCCAATTGAGGTTGTACACGAAAGGTTTTAAAACCGGGAGAAGTAGGTTCTATTCCACACACTTTCTGGCTTAGCAAAGTTAACGGGCCTCCACTCCAGGCATGGCTGATAGTTCCTCCACCAAAACCTTCTTCACCGATGCCCCAGCCTTCAAAAAGTGTCGTATACGGGTAGTTCATCATTTTCGTATACCGCTCTTTCATTCGTTGTAAAGCAAATTCAGGTTCTCCTACGGCAAACAAGGCTTCCAGTACATATTTTTCCATATAAGGACTGGCATGATGCTCCTTCTTCAGGACTTTTACCAACTGCGGATAGACATTTACCGGAGCCAAACCGGAAAGAATGGCCATAGCTTGTGAGCGATCATCTGTTTCACCACGATAACCCGGAGAACGATATCCTTCCCCTGTCCAGAAACGGATATGAAAACACTTTTCGATGCTTTCCATCATTCCGTTAATTTTCCGGATATCCTCCTGTTTACCTAACCGGACAGCAAATTCCTTTTGTACTTTTAATGCCAGATGATACCAGCAATTAGAAAGCACCCCAATATCTACATTTTCACCCCAATCACCCCAGTTCCATTCACCGGAACGTTCTACCACCAACCCGTTAGGTTCGGTTTTCCACACCGTATGCAAATACCGGTGCATGCGGTCATATACAGGAGCGATAAAAGAACTATCCGCACTATAATAGTATTGTGTATAAAAACCGTACCAACCTATGGAAGCCAACATTTGCAAAGGTAGTTCTTTGTGCCAGTTACCAGCCGGTAAGGGCGAATGAGAGTTCCGTCCGGGCGCTGCCAGTTCATCAGTTCGTAAATTCCTTTTACAGCCAGTCGATAGGAAGAGGGTGACAAAGAATAAAAAGTTTCTCCCAGTTCATTCACTTCACCCCCCCACCATTGTGCCCGTTCCCGGTCCGGACAATCCATATAATTATCCCGCATAGTAATATACAATGTACGGGCAGACCGTTTCCAGAGTTCCGTATAAAAAGGATCGTTACAATTAAACGTTCCTGATATTTCCGTATCGTATCCGGTTTCCCTGTATTTTACTTCTATTATTTCTACTCCTTCCGGAATAATGTACCACACTTCATGGCCATTCATCCAACCGAGGCTTTCATATTCCTGTACGCCCCGGCGAGTTATGTATTCTGCCCGTAAACCGTTTTCACTTCCACCCCGGTAATTATCGGTTTGTATTTTTATCAGTTTTCCTTCCTGGGCGTTTACTTTTAGAAATGGGGTTATCTGGGCATTGTAAGGCAATGAACAGAAAAGTGTATCTCCATCAGCTGATTGCCGTACAGCTGTATAGGATTGTAACCCGGAATCTTTCCATAAAGGAATCTGCCGTTTTACCAGTTCTCCCCAGGGTAAATCATTAGCCTGCCCTATTACGGCCGCCGGGGCCAAATGACCTTCAAATTGTTGCTTATTCCAATGACTGATTTCCCGGCGGGCATCAAAACGGATGTTACTTTCGGGTAAGCGGTAATTAGGAAAAGGCTCTCCGGTATTTTGATAAGCTTCGTAAACCGAACATTGCCAGCCGGCATCCGAACAAATAGTGATATTTTCGCCCTGTACATCAAAAAGTAAAGCAGCTTTACCACTATTTACATGGCTGAATCCATCTTTACCAAAATGCCAGACTAAAACAGCAATTGTATTCTCCCCTTCTTTGAGAAAGGGTGCGATCTCGACCGTATCATAATAGGTTCCCTGCGGAAAAGGTCCCCGCTTCAGACTTCCTTCAAATACAACCAGTTCATCATTCAGCCACAACCAGTATTTGGAATCGGCAGCAATACGGGCGGATAACGTTTCCGGAACAGCGTCTATAGAAACGGTTTTCCGGTATATCAGCCAGGTATTAGTTGCACTCTGGCATCTTTCCGTATGAATCCATTATCCTTTCCACTGATAGCCGTCTGCTGTAAAACCAAGAAATAAAAAGAGAGTTAAGAAAAAGAAGGATAGTTTCATCAGGGTATAAATTTTAACAAATATGGATAATTATCAAATATAAATATTTTATCGAATCCGTACTTCCTCCGGAGCATTTACAGAAGTTTTTATCCGGCCGTTCTTATCTTTCTCATGCCGGATAGACACAACCCCATACGGTGTAGGAAAAGTTCCTTCCACCCATTCCAAATCTCCCAGATGGGGTTCTATCAAAAGCGCACGGCATCCAGGCTCCACCACACGGACACCCAATACATACTCACTCAGCCAGGAAGTTGGACCGGAAGCCCATCCATGACAAAAACTATGCCGGTATCCCTGATAACAATAGTTACCATACGTACGATGGATATCTATTTTTCCTTCCGGCACCAATTCATCGATACGTCCGGCAGCCGGCAGCCAGTCCAGGTTAAAGTCTTCCCAAAACGTAGTAGCTCCCAGTTGTATCATGGCTCCCCAATAGGTACGCAGTTACATCAAGGGCTCCCTGATAATTACCGGCAGCAGCCATTGCCTGTAACATGTAATATCCGTAAAAAGTAGAAAATCCTTTTGCACCCTGTTCGGATAAATAACACCTATCTGCATCCTGCGGAAGCATAATACCGGCTAAAGCCATCAACGCTGCTGCTTGTTCACAACCGGGCGCAAAGGAATCTTTTCCGGTATTCAAAAAAGAGTTTTTGACTTTCTCCGCTCCGCCTAAAGCCTGATTCCATCCTTGGTTACATCTTTGAGCCAAGGTATGTTCACCTAACACAGCAGCCAGTTCCTCACCTGCTTTCAAGGCCATAACGACCAGAGACTGTAATCCCGTGTTAATTGCTTCCGGACTTTCACTCGAAGGCCAATCCAAAAATCGCCAGCCATCCAGTTGCTCCTGTCCATACTCATCCAACCTGGAAAGAAGTAATTCGAGTAACCCATTCAAATAAGCCTGCTGTTCTTTCAGGTAGGCCTCATCCCCATGATAATAATACCAGTCCCGCTGAATCAGCAGCCACCAGATAGAGTACGAACTAATCCCATTCATCCAGCCGGGTAACGGAGTCATATCCCGTATTAAATCCAGGCTGTTAGGTACTACTTCATGATGTCCAAACACTGTATTTACAGTCATTACTTCCGGATGCAAATCACCAATCCACACCAACCGGTCCCGTTTAATACCATCCCATAAGTATTCCTGCATATTTAAATGAACCGTATAGGCACCGGTTCGCCAGATTTGATTTAATAGTTCATCATTACACCGGAAAGAACCGGCATAAGGTATATCCAGATAAGAAGAAATAGCACGCACTTCTTTTATCTGCAGTTCGGTTGCTTCATCCAGTAAATCTATACGTACAAAGCGAAAGCCCGAATTACCTACTTCGAGGACGCCCATACGGGGTAACTGAATTACGAAATCACGCATAGCATGGTCGTTTCCGGCCCCATTCTGACCATCCATATCTGCCATGGCCTCACCCACCGATTCGCCCAGACGAATCCGTACCCGTACCGGATGAGGTGAAGGAAATGCACCGGTTACAATCTGTATCCCTCCCTGTAATTCTTTCCCATAATCCAGTAAAAATGCCGGGAATTCAGTTTTTGTACTTTGTAACACACACATATTCCGGTTGGATAAATCAGCCTGTCCATTCCTGGGAATAAGCAGATATTCCGGATGGCGCAGTAAGGAGTCTCCCTGCATCCAGACAATCCGGGTTGGTGTAATAAATTCGCGGACACGTTTATCCCTTTGTTGCGCGGAAAGCGAAAAAGAAAAGAGTACTAACCCCAAAACAAACCACCTTTTCATACAGATATATATTTAAAGTCTAAACAAAAATAGAGGTTCCCTTTCTATCTTTATTCCTAATTATGACTTTAAACCTTTCATTTTTGATATCCGGATAAAAAAAGTAAAGGATGGAAAAGAACTGTCTCTTTCCACCCTTTACTTTACCTTCCCTCTATTTCCCTCTATTTATTCGAAAATTTTTCTATAAACGTGGCAATAAGGTGTCTTGCCGTTATGTTCATAATATTGTTGATGATAATCTTCCGCACGCCAGAAAGTTACAGCGGGACGTAACATCGTTGCTACCTTATAACCTTTACCTTCCAGAATACGGATATATTTTTCAGCAATTTCTTTCTCCTGCTCAGACGAATAAAAGATACATGACAGATATTGCGGACCTATATCCGGTCCCTGGCCATTGGTCTGGGTAAAATCATGTGTTTCAAAAAACAACTTAACCAAGTCCTCATACGAGGTCTGCCGGTTATCATAAATAACCTCCGTTGTTTCCAGATGGCCGGTTTTCTTTCCGGAAACCTGTTGGTAAGTGGGATTATCAACATGTCCGCCCATATAGCCAACGGCTGTCTGCACAACCCCTTTTGCTTTTTGAAAATAGTACTCAGTTCCCCAAAAACATTCCGAAGCAAAAAAAGCTTTCTTCAGGCGTGTACTATCTGCCGGTATTGTATCCATATATTCTTTCTTTTTACCAGATTCTGCTGTTCGCTGGCCACAGGCAATAAATGCCACCAACAAAAAACAAACCCATAAGTATATTTTCATTTGACTTCTATTACTATTTCTTATCCTATAAACAGTCTATAGGGAAGGAAAGATTAATAATAATATAAAGAGTGAGTTAAATTTCATTATAAACATACAGGCTCTATTTACCGGATAAAGTTGGTAGTCACCCGTTCTTCCGGTTCCGGTATAGGGACAGCCTTCGTCTGCAGATTCTTCAGTAACCAGGCCATATTATTTCCCAGCGTTCGCATTACCTGTAAACCTTCTTCATCCTGTGCAACCTCACCCGGTAAAAGCCCGTGTATAATGTTCCAGTACTGCGAAGAAACTACAGGCATATTCGAAATCGTAAAATATTTATTTAACCGGTCAAAGGCGGCACTGGCGCCCCCTCTCCGGCAAACAGCAATCGAAGCAGCCGGTTTATAAACTAAAAATTCCGGACAGGAATAAAAAAGACGGTCCAGCAACGCACAAAGCGAACCATTTGGTCCGGCATAATATACAGGAGTACCTACTACAAGACCATCTGCATCTTTCAGCTTTTCCCTCACTGTATTATATAAATCATCCTGGAAAATACATCTATCCAGTTCATTACATTTATTACAGGCTATACACCCCTGTACAGCTTTTAATCCAATCGATACAATTTCCGTTTCAACCCCATTTGCTTCCAATGCCGAAGCCACCTCTGATAAAGCCAGAAAGGTATTTCCCTGTTTTTTGGGACTACCATTAATAAGCAACACTTTCATTTTCTCTAATTTTATGCAAAGATAAGCCAACCCATCCACCAAATGTTTTCTTTTTAGCCAAAAATCTTTTTTAGAAGTCAAGGAAGGCAAATGTGTAAAAAACCTAACTGGTAAAAATAACAAGAATAATTATTCAAATAATTCATCAATTCTCCCTTGTTGAGATTGTTCCGGAGCATCCATTGTATTTCCCCCATTTCCACACAAACTGAAACCATCCGGTATATTAAAATCATCTGTCTGGGAATATTTGAGGGTTTTATCCGCATACACTTTTTTCATAAATAATCCGTAAACAGGTAAAGCTGTTGCTGCAGCCTGCCCGTCACTCATACGGTCAAAACGTATGGTAGGGTCTTCTGCTCCTACCCAGACACCCCCTACCAGCTTGGGAGTAAAGGCCATAAACCATCCGTCAGCATGGTTTTGTGCGGTTCCGGTTTTACCTCCCATAGGTGCTGTAATTCCATATACACGGCGCATACGGCTACCGGTTCCTCCATCTACTACCGAACGAAGCATAGATTGCATCCGGTAAGCAACTTCTTCCGGTAAGACTTCCTTCATTACGGGATTAAATGTTGCTGCTGTATTTCCATAATTATCTTCAATACGGGTTACATACATAGGCTCGGAACGAACACCACCGTTGACAAAAGCAGAATATCCTCCAACCATTTCTTCCAGTGAAATACTCGGCGTTCCCAATGCCAGAGGTAAAACAGGTTCAATCTCCCCAGTCAATCCAAATGAATGAAGAAGACGTACCAATGCATGAGGCGAAAGGCGGCTCATCAGGTACGCAGTTATCCAGTTGGATGAATTCTGTAATCCCCATTGAATTGTAACCAATTCACCCAGTTTATCATTACTGGCATTCTTAGGACTCCATATTTCACCATTCTCTCCTTTTACATGTTGCGGCTGATGAAGTACTCTATCGCAGGGAGAAATACCTTCCAGTAAAGCCAGAGAATACACAAAAGGTTTCATAGTAGAGCCTACCTGTCTTCTTGCCTTGGTTACTCCATCATACTTAAAGGTCGTATAGTTTACATTTCCCACATATGTTTTTACATATCCATTGTGGGGATCCATTGTCATAAACGATGCTCTCAGAAAAGATTTATGGTAACGCACCGAATCACGGGGCGACATAACAGTATCGATTACTCCATTCCAGCTAAACAGTTTCATGGGTACCGGAGTACGAAATACCTTATCAATCTCCTCTTCTGCAACTCCCTCTTTTTTCATGGCCTGATAGCGATATGTCTGTTTTACAGCTGTTGTAAGAAAGCCTTCGACCTGAGAAGTCGAAAAACTACGGGAATAAGGTGCGGTTGGCTGGCCTTTCTTCTCTTTATGAAAAGCCGGCTGTACGGTTTTCGATAGATGTTCACGTACGGATTGCTCTGCATATTGTTGCATCCGGTAATCAATTATTGTATATATCTTTAACCCATCCGCATATAGGTTATAATTCTCTCCATTGGGCTTTTTATTCTTATTACACCAGCCATATAAAGGATCGGTTTCCCAGGCTACAGAGTCCCGTTTAAAATCCTCATATTGCCACTGTGCATATTTCTTACGTTCGGGTTTGAATGCCGTCATCTGGCTACGCAAATATTCCCGGAAATAAGGGGCTGAGCCTTCTTTTTGTTCAATCCGTTTAAAATTTAATTTCAGGGGAATTTTAGAGACTGAATCCACATCGGCTTCAGACAGGTACCCGTATTTCGCCATCTGTTGCAAGACTGTATTTCTCCGGCCTTCTGTCCGTTCCGGTTGCTGAACCGGATTAAAATAAGCAGGATTCTTAAACATACCTACCAGTGTTGCCGATTCTTGCAGGGTCAGGTCAGCCGGAGTTGTATTAAAATAGACCTGGGAAGCCATCTTTATACCAATAGCTTCATATAGATAGTCAAACTGATTGAGGTACATATTAATGATTTCTTCCTTTGTATAAAGCCTTTCCAGCTTAACAGCGATAACCCATTCTATCGGTTTCTGTAAAATTCGTTCCAGTTTCCGGCCCGGCCGTGGGGAATAAAGAAGTTTAGCTAATTGCTGTGAAATGGTACTTCCTCCTCCAGCCGTCTTCTGCCGGAAAACCCACCCTTTTATTATCGCACGCATTAATCCCTGGGCATCTACCCCACTATGGTTCATAAAACGGGCATCTTCTGTTGCAATCAACGCATAGACAAGTTCCGGAGAAATTTCATTATAATTCACATAGACACGGTTATCGTTCCGGTAAGCAAAACGCCCCAATAATTCACCGTCTGCCGAAATCACCTGCGAAGCATATTTATCAATCGGATTCTTTAATTC
>JAJBTP010000425.1 GCA_020860805.1 Tannerellaceae bacterium
GTAAAGAAGAAACATGTACGGCTAAAAGTTGTTATAATACAAAAGCAGAGTTAAAACTCTCTTTTCAGGAATGGATTGCTCCGGGAGAAAACCTGAATGAAAAGCTGGATTTCATGGAACAATATGGAATCGTAGGTTTTGAACCAGTAGGAGGCGAGTTGCAAAAAAGAGTACCTGAAATTCAACAGGCTCTGAGTGGACGTAACATACAGGTAAGTGCTATCTGTGCCGGATTTAAAGGATTTATATTGTCGGAAAAACCGGACATCCGCAAAGAATGTATGGACACAATGAAAGAAATTATTGCTGCTGCGGGCGAATTAGGCTCGGTGGGCGTAATCATTGTTCCGGCATTTAACCAACAGGTTCCGGTATTACCGCATACACAGGAAACCCGTGACTTTTTTGTGTGAACAATTCACGGAGATGGGTACTTTTGCAGCACAACACGGTACAACCGTCATCTTTGAACCCCTGAACCGCCGGGAAGCCTTTTATCTTCGCCAGGTTGCGGATGCCGCATCTATCTGCCGGGATATTAATAATCCTGGAGTGCGTTGTATGGGTGATTTCTGGCATATGACCTGGGAAGAAACATCAGATATGGGAGCTTTCCTTTCAGCAGGTGATTATCTGCAACATGTGCATGTAGCCAGCCGTAAAACCCGGAATATGCCGGGAGAAGATGGTGCGGCTGATAATTATGTAAATGGGTTCAAAGGACTCAAAATGTTAGGATATGATAAATATGTCAGCTTTGAGTGCGGGTGCCAGGGTGACCGTGCGGTCGTTGTACCGGAAGCCATAAAATTGTTACGTGAACAATGGGAGGAAGCATAATATGCCGTTAGTATATTCAAATAGACCTTTAAGTGAGGTGGTGGAAAACCACACCTCACTTATTCCTATGATAAACCGTTTTGGTGTACGGTTGGGGTTAGGAGATAAGACGGTCGAAACGATTTGTCAGGAACATCAGTTGGATACTGAATTTTTTCTGGCCATAATCAATACGTTTCTGAACGAGGAATATTTTCCGGAAAAGAAATTACAGACCTTCCATTCCTTGCAGATTATTGATTACCTGACAAAAACCAACCAGTATTATCTGCGGTTTCAGATACCTAATATAGAGCGGCATCTGAACTCCCTGATTTCTATGAGTAATCCGGAAAACCAATCGTTAAATTTAATCGGTAAATTTTTTACTTCTTTCCGGGATGAATTGTCAGCCCGTATTCATCATGACGCTACTGTATGGTTTCCCTATTGCCAGTCCTTAAACTCCCGGTTGAGTGAAGAACGAATACCGGGTGCCTTTACAGGAATGAAAATAGAGGAAGAAGGCGAAGATACGATCGAATCTTTGCTGGCAGACCTGAAAAGTATCATGATTAAATATCTTTCCGGCGAGTACGACCAAAACCTATGTTACGCAGTTATTTTTTCCTTAAGCAGTCTGGAAAAAGACATCAAACAACACAACCGGATTCGGTACCGTATTTTAACGCCGATGGTTTCAGCCATGGAAAATCAGTTGAACAGTTGAGAAGGTTCCATGCAGCGAACACGGCAAATAGCGATTATTTTACCTGATACCTTGCAGTGTATAGGTTTACAAAGTGTGCTGATTGATTATTTTCATCCGGTAGAAGTTTCCTGTTTTTCCTCTTTTACAGCTTTTACCTCGGAAGGGTATGAGTCATTTGAATATTATTTTACAAATGCCGATTTATTTGTCCTTAACAGCGAGTTTTTCCTGCCCCGTAAAAATAAAACCATCATTCTGGTACAGGATGCAGCCGGTGAATATCCGGCCAACTATGTACCCGTCAGTTCTTCCCTGGAAGTATTGCTGGAAAAACTAAGAGATGTATTTGCCGGTGAAAGTCTGGTTAACCATCTTACAGATGAAGGAAAAGACCTCTCACACCGGGAAAAAGATGTTTTACAACTGATTGTAAAAGGAAGTACCAACAAAGAAATAGCCGATAAACTCAATATCAGTTTAAACACAGTATTGACTCACCGGAAAAATATAACCGCCAAGCTGGGGATAAAGACTGTTTCCGGTCTTACTTATTACGCCATCATGAACGGCTTCATCTCAGCAGATGATATCGACGTATGAAAAAATCACTACATATAGTGATTGACCTGCCCTGAACTTTGCTGTTTCTTTGTTTCTGAATAATCAGCAGGAAACAGAAATGAATTATTTTAAACGAAGTGTTGTTACTTTCACCCTTTTATGCAGTCTGCCGGCCCTTTGGGCAGACAACGATTTGACCCATGTAACAGATACCATCCGTACCTATAATATAGATGAAGTAGTTATCACTTCTTCTATTAAAGAAACCAATGATTTACGTAAGTTGCCAGGCTCCGTTTCGATACTATCTCCCCGGACAATTAATAACCGTCAGGTATATGCATTAAAAGATATCAGTTCATTTGTCCCTAATTTATATATGCCGGATTATGGTTCCCGGCAGACTTCTGCCATTTATATCCGTGGGGTAGGAGCCCGTAGCAGTGGACAGTCTATCGGTCTGTATGTGGATAATGTCCCTTTTTTAGATAAGAGTGCATTCGATTTTGAGTTGATGGATATTCAACGCATCGAAGTGTTAAGAGGACCCCAGGGAACTCTTTATGGGCGGAATGCGATGGGAAGTATCATAAATATCTATACCCTGTCACCGCTGGATTATCAGGGAACCCGTATAAATCTGACGGCCGGTAATCATGGTACTTATAAAGCAAAGTTCTCTCATTATGCCCGGATGAGTGACAACTTTGGTTTGGCTATCGCCCAGTATTATGATAGAAACGATGGCTATTTTAAAAATGAATATACCGGAGAGAATATTGATAAGAGTAAAGCGATGGGAACCCGGTTACGGCTTGATTGGAGGGTAAGCCCTTTTTTTAAAGCCGGTTATTCTATCAGTTATGATTATACTGACCAGGGTGCTTTTGCCTATGGATTTTATGATAAAGAAACCGGAAATATTCATCCGGTTAATATCAATGACCCTTCTTCCTATAATCGCCGGGTGTTGACTAATAATCTGTCTCTGGAATATAAAACAGACTATATTATCCTGACCAGTACAACAGGCTATCAGTATCTGAAAGATGATATGCTGATGGATCAGGATTTTACCCCTCGTTCTGTATTTACGCTGAATCAGAAACAAAATCAAAAAGCTTTCAGTGAAGAAATTACTTTGAAAAGTAATCATCGTAACAACTATCAGTGGTCTGTAGGACTGTATGGTTTTTACAATGATTTACATACGGAAGGCCCTGTCACTTTTAAAGAAGATGGAATTAAAGATATCTTTCAGCCTGTTTTTAGTAACTTATCTCAGTCTAACCCCGGTATGCCGGATTTAATAGTTACGGATGAATCTATTTATATTCCCGGAACTTTTGAAACACCCAGCAAAGGATTTGCTCTTTACCACCAGTCTACTTACAATAATCTTTTTATCCGTGGTTTGTCGGTGACAGCCGGTGTTCGTTTGGATTACGAAAAGCAAAAGATGCATTATATATCTGAAAGTTCGATAGGAATGGCGGCCAATATAATGGGAGCCGTTAGACCTTTGCCACGTGATACCTCCCGGATGGATGCCCGTACTTCACAGGATTTCTGGCAGGTATTGCCTAAAGTTTCTCTGAAATATGAATGTACGCCACGGACTTTTACCTATCTCTCAGTTGCTAAGGGTTATAAAACAGGAGGCTACAATGTACAAATGTCGGCAGATGTTATGCAGGGACAAATGCAATATGATATGATGAGTAAATATGCCAAACCGGAAACAGCCGCCGCTTATAAACCGGCATCCATCGATTCTATCATGTCTTATAATCCCGAACATAGCTGGAATTATGAGTTAGGTATCCGGAGTGAATTGATTCCGGATGCACTGGAAACGGAACTGACACTTTTTTATACGGATATTCGGGATTTGCAGTTGACCCAGTTTGTAGGGAGTGGTAGCGGACGCATCCTTACCAACGCTGGAAAAGCCCGGAGTTATGGCGTAGAAGCCTCTGTAAAATACAGAATAACATCCGCATGGACGGCTGATATGAATTATGGATATACACATGCTACTTTCCGGGATTATCTGTATGAAGCAAGCCAGACAGAAAAAATAGATTGTAAAGGAAATTATGTCCCTTATACACCCCGTCATACCCTGAATGTAGGGTTGCAATATAGTAAACTCTTTTATCATGGTATTATTGATCAGTTTACAGCTGCTGCACAAATGAGTGGAACGGGAAATATTTACTGGACTGAACTGAATGATATCAGCCAGAAGTTCTATGCAACTGTAAACGCAAAGGCAGGCGTACGGAAAGGAATGGTAAAACTGGATGTCTGGAGCCGTAATCTGACGGATACCCGGTATCCGGCATTCTACTTTGAATCTTTTGGAAATCCTTTTATCCAGAAAGGTAAACCTTTCCAGATAGGAGTAGATTTAGGACTTACTTTTTAAAATTTTCAGAAAAGATGGATGTGCGGAATCTGATAAAGAAATACAATGTACCTGTACCCAGGTATACCAGTTATCCTCCGGCTAACTATTTTACGGAGGAATTTACCAACCGGCAGTATGAAGAGGCTTTAATTAATTCAAATCAAGAGACTCCCCGGCATATCTCTTTCTATATCCATATCCCTTTTTGCCGGCAATTGTGTCATTATTGTGGATGCAATTCAATTGCAATGATGAAGCAAAATGTTGTAGATGAGTATATCCGGTGTCTTTATCTGGAAATAGACAAAGTGGTAAGCTATCTGGATAAATCCCGTAAAATATCCCAGATTCACTTTGGAGGAGGTACTCCAACCGTACTACCGATAGCGGTCTTAAAGGAGTTAATTGATCATCTGCTTTCTTCATTTGATACCATTGATGATCCGGAGATTGCTATTGAATGCCATCCGGGTTTTGCAGATGAAACCTGTTGGCTGCAATTGGCACAGGCTGGGTTTAATCGATTTAGCTTAGGTGTGCAGGATTTGAATGAACAGGTATTGAAGGTTGTCAACCGCAAGTCATCTATCGTGCCTCTGAATACTATTTTTGATATTCTCAGAGACAAAGGCGGACAAATTAATCTGGATTTGTTATATGGATTGCCCCTACAAACGGCAGAGAGTTTTGCTCATACTGTAGAGACAGCAGTAACACTATCTCCGGACCGTCTGGTTACTTTCTCGTATGGACATGTACCCTGGGTAAATAGCCGGCAGAAGATATTAGAGAAGACAGGTTTTCCTACCGGTGAGGAAAAAAGTAAGATGTTTGAGGTGGCACAGACCATCTTAACCTCCCGGGGCTATCAGGCTATAGGGATGGACCATTTTGTCAAAGAAGAAGATGAACTTTTCCGGGCACTTCAAGATAAAACATTACATCGTAATTTCCAGGGGTATTGTACCCGCCGTACCACAGGCCAGGTATATGCTTTTGGAGTAACAGGTATCAGCCAGCTGGCCTCTTCTTATATTCAGAATCAGAAAGATATTTTATCTTATATGGAACAGATTAAAAGCGGTACTCTTGCTGTTACCAAAGGATATGCCCTCAGTAGAGAGGAGCAGATAACCCGTTGTGTCATTCAGGAGTTGATGTGCAACTTACCGGTTGGACTTATCCGGTGTGGCTTCTGTATATGGATATTCACCGGAAGAAATAAAGAATGCGATTCATTGGAATGAAAATGTACTGAATCAGTTTGTGGCAGATGGGATAATCAACTATTCGGATGCCGTTATAGAAATGACTAAGGAAGGAACTTTATTTGTCAGAAATGTTGCTGCCTCTCTGGATAAACTGATGATAAATACTACCCGTTCCTATTCTAAACCTGTTTGATTCTATGCAAACACTAACGAAAGATATTGTTATTATCGGAGCAGGCCTGACTGGGTTGACTGCTGCTTATTACCTGAAACAAAAAGGGAAAAATATACTGATACTGGAAAAAGAGAATCGTATAGGCGGACAAATACGGACTTTTCAGGAAGAGGGTTTCACGTTTGAAAGTGGACCCAATACCGGTGCCGTATCCCATCCGGAAGTAGCAGAATTATTCCGTGAACTCTCGCCTGCCTGTGAGTTAGAAACCGCCTGTGAAGATGCCAAACGGCGCTTAATCTGGAAAGGCAATCAATTTCATGCGTTACCTTCTGGGTTAATAGGCGGGTTAATGACCCCTCTTTTTTCTTTCTATGATAAATTCCGGATTCTGGGTGAACCATTCCGGCAAAAAGGAAATAATCCCGATGAATCCGTGGCTTCTTTAGCCCGTCGGCGATTAGGTAAATCGTATCTTGATTATGCTGTAGACCCATTTGTGTCCGGCGTATACGCTGGCGATCCGGATAAATTGATTACCCGTTTTGCACTGCCGAAACTCTATAACCTCGAGCAGGAATATGGTAGTTTTATCAGAGGAGCCATTGCCAAAGCTAAACAGCCTAAAACAGAACGGGACCGGTTAGCGACAAAGAAAGTGTTTTCGGCCAAAGGAGGTTTGGAAAAAATGGTAAAAGCCCTCGGAGGATCTATCGGACGGGAACATATTCAGTTAGAAGCAAAAAATATAACGGTTCGTCCGGTGGATGGGCATTGGCTGGTCGAAACTATCACGCCGGGAGGTACTATACATATCCGGGCCGGAAAAGTTATAACTACAACCGGAGGATATACTTTACCCGGTTTATTACCTTTTATACCGGAGGATGAGATACAGCCTATCCGGAACCTCACCTATGCACCTGTCATACAGGTAAGCGTTGGGGTTAAGAATACCGGAAACTTATCTTTTAATGCTTTTGGCGGACTAATCCCTTCCCGTGAAAAAAAGGATGTGTTAGGTATTTTGTTTCCTGCGGCTTGTTTTGAAGGCTGTTCTCCCCAGGAAGGTGCTTTATTTTCGTTTTTTATGGGAGGTATGCGGCATCCGGAATTTTTGGAAATGGCAGATGAGGAAATTCAGAAGAAAGTAATCGCTTCTTTCCATTCGCTTCTTAAATTCCCCGCCCATCAGGAACCTGATCTGATTCGGATTTTCCGTCATTCACGGGCTATTCCTCAGTATGGAGCAGACAGTTTAGAAAGACTACAAAAGATTGAAGAAATACAACGAAACTATCCCGGACTTATTTTGGGAGGCAACATCCGGGATGGTATAGGCATGGCCGACCGAATAAAACAAGGCACTTTATTAGCAAAATAACGATATATCCTCAGGGGTGGTTAGAAGATTTTATTTAACTGAAAGTAAGATATTGGTTGTGAAGATTTGCAATCTGAAAAGACTAAAATACCGCATATTCCGTAAGCGGGGATTATAAATCTCCTTCAACCATTTATTACTTTTGGTTAATTATCAACACAATAAGTATACTTTTAAGTTTTCCGGCTACGACTGATTTTGAAACCCTTTAGACTATACTTATATATGAACCCTTTCCTGACACTGTATTCATCGGGAAAGGAGAATGTATGGTTTGCTATTATACGTCGTATTCTTTCTATCGTATATCGGTTGGTATACGAGCGACTCACATTGGATCCCCGTCGTATACCAATGGATCCCCATCGTATAGCGGCTGGTATACGAACAAAAGGATATATCAAAAGAATGGGAAGGCCGGGCTCTTTTTGTCAGGATTGTGATTGCGCTTCATCGATTGCATCGAAGGCTTCTTTCAGAGAAAGCAATTCTTCTTTAACCTGCTTCAGGCGGTTTACAATGTCTGCCTGGCGGATAGTTGTTTCTTTATTATCTTTCAGGCGTTGGCGGGCTCCGGCAAGTGTCATCCCTTTTTCTTTGACCAGGTAGTAAATTAAACGCACTGCTTCGATATCTTCCTGTTTATAAAAACGGGTTCCTTTACCGGTTTTTCTCGGACGAATGTTATCAAATTCTTTTTCCCAGAAACGAAGCGTCGACTCATTGACGTTGAACATATGAGCCACTTCGCTGATGGAGTAGTATAATTTAGTATCCTTATCTTTTTTTAATGCCATAGGTTAATCCATTACCTGCCCGTGATTTTCTGCTAATTGTATCATCCGGTCATACTCTTCGGGAGTTAAGTCCATAAAGTAGTATTTTGCCGGATTATCATATTTGCCTCTTACTATCACTTCATAATGTAAGTGAGGGCCTGTTGATTTGCCTGTATTTCCTACATATCCAATCACTTCCCCGCGTTTTACTTCTTTACCCACCTTTACATTAAACTTATGCAAATGGCCGTATAGAGTCTCATATCCATATCCATGATCAATGATGATACAGTTTCCATAACCTTGTCTCCATCCGGCAAAAGAAACTTTTCCGTTTCCGGTGGCATATACATCGGTACCGATTTTAGCAGTAAAGTCCATGCCCGAATGAAAACGGGGTGTCCGGTAAATCGGGTCAATACGCATCCCATACCCTGAAGCCATCCGGGTCAGGTCTTTATTAGAGACCGGTTGGATAGCCGGAATACATTTTAACCGGTCTTCCTGAGTTGCCCCGATAGCAATTAATTCTTCCAGCGAGTTGGATTGAATATACAATTGCTTCGCTAAGATATCCATTTTTTGTGTAGTATGAACGATAAGCTCAGAATTAGGAAGTTCCAGTAAATGTTCATACCTGTTAGAACCACCAAATCCGGCCTTACGTACTGATTCGGGTATTGATTCTGCCTGGAAAATAGCCCGGTACAGATTTTCGTCCCGCTGTTGCAGGTCTTCCAGTATTTCCACAGCATTACTGATACGGCGGGAAAGTATCTCAAATTGTGTTTGCAAAAGCTTGTTCTCCTTGCGGAGTTGTGACTCCATCGGAGACTCAATGGAATACATCATCACAAAAAAAGTAACTATTCCAAAAGCAATCCCTGTACTCAGATGGCGGAGCACCATAAACATGCGGTCACGTTTAGAGGGATAAACTCGTTCATAGTTTAAAGTATTCGGG